>CALVMI010000050.1 GCA_944345045.1 uncultured Bacilli bacterium
GAGTCTTTCTTAAATGAAATTTTTTCAAGAAACATTTAAAATTTATTGTACTATCTTTTTGAGTATTATATTATTTAGACATAAGCAACCTCGATTCTATTTGTATCTAAAATAAGAATATCAAAAAAGGCTGCTTATTTCAATTTTAAGAATAGAAATGACTTAGAGATAGTTTAGGTCATTTTTTTGGCTTTTTAAAAACTGTCCGTAGGTGAGTTATTAGTTAGAGAAAGCTAGAAAAAAGCTTTCTTTTTTGTATACTTCTTTTTGTTTGTTCATATACTTTTTTAGGTGAAAAACAATGCAACTAAATGGACTAAGGGATGTAGAAGTAGTAGTACAAAGAAAAAAATATGGTTCAAATAGTTTAACTGAAATGAAGAAAAAAGGTTTTTTACAACTTTTGCTTGAATCACTTGGAGATCCAATTATCAAAATTCTTTTAGTTGCTTTGGCAATTAAAGTAGTTTTTTTGTTTCGAGATTTTGATTGGTTTGAAACGTTAGGAATTTTAATTGCAATTTTTTTAGCATCTTTTATTTCTTCTATTAGCGAATATGGAAGTGAAGAAGCTTTTAAAAAGCTTCAAGAAGAAAATGAAAGTATGAAAGTTAAAGTAAGAAGAAACGGTAAAGTTTTGGAAGTTAAAATTGAAGAAATTGTTGTTGATGATGTTGTTTTACTTCAAAGTGGTGATGGGATACCGGCTGATGGTTATTTAGTGGAAGGATCTTTAAGTGTTGATGAGTCTAGGTTAAATGGCGAATCTAAGGAAAGAAAAAAAAGACCTTTAGGCAAAGGAAAAGAAGAAGCTTTATTACTGCGTGGTTCTGTTGTTTATGAAGGTTCAGGAGTTATGATTGTTAGTTGTGTTGGGGATAGTACTGTTTATGGATCTTTAGCTAAAGAGGTTCAAGAAAGAGAACCTATTAGTCCTTTAAAATTTCGTTTACGTGGTTTGGCTAAAACGATTAGTAAGATTGGATATATTGGGGCTGTTTTGGTAACTTTTTCTTATCTTTTTTCTGTTTTAGTTATTGAAAATAATTTTGATCCTGATCTAATACTTGCTACTATTACTAATTTTCCAGTAATGATGGATCATTTGATTTATTCTTTGACATTGTCGGTAACAATTATTGTAGTTGCAGTTCCAGAGGGTTTACCGATGATGATTACTTTGGTTTTGTCTAGTAATATGAAAAGAATGCTTAAAAGTAATGTTTTGGTAAGAAAATTGGTTGGAATTGAAACGACTGGTTCTTTAAATATCTTGTTTACTGATAAAACAGGTACGCTTACAAAGGGAAAATTAGAAGTTTTAGAAATTGTTGCTGGTGATTTAGATCACTTTGGTGAAGAAAAGAAATTAGAAAAAAATGAATTGTATGGAACTATTGTGAAAAAGTGTTGTACATGGAATAATAAAAGTATGATTAGTATGGATGGAAAAGTATTGGGTGGAAATTCTACGGATCGGGCATTACTTTCCTTTTTTAAAAATTCCTTAGGAGAAAAGCCTTCTTTTATTAAAGATGTTCCTTTTGATAGTTCTTTAAAATATTCTGCTGTTACAGTAAAGGAAGGGAGTCTTGTTAGAACATATGTTAAAGGAGCCAGCGAAAAACTTCTTCCCAATTGTTTGCGCTTTTTAACGAAAAGTGGTGAAGAAAAACCTTTTTTAAATAAAAAGAAAATTGAAGAAGAAATTTTACGTTTAACAACTCTTGGATGTCGCGTTTTAACTCTTGCTTTTAGTCATGATGAGAATATTAATAGTTTAACTTTTGTTGGTCTTGTGGCTATTAAAGATGATTTAAGACCTGAGGCTAAAGAAGGGGTTTCTTTAATTCAAAATGCAGGAATTCAGGTAGTTATGATAACTGGGGACGCGAAAGAGACGGCTACTTCTATTGCGTGTGAAGTAGGAATTATTACTAGTTCAAATGATCTTGTTTTAACTAGTCAAGAATTAAATTCTTATAGTGATTTTGATTTGGAACAGATGTTACCTAGAATTAAGGTTATTGCTAGAGCTTTACCACAAGATAAAAGTAAACTTGTTAAAATTGCTGAGAATAAAGATTTAGTTGTTGGGATGACTGGTGATGGTGTAAATGATGCTCCAGCTCTTAAAAAAGCTAATGTTGGTTTTGCAATGGGAAGTGGTACAGAGGTAGCTAAAGAAGCAAGTGATATCGTTATTTTAGATGATAATATTTTGTCTATTAGTCAAGCTATTTTATATGGTCGAACTATTTTTAAAAGTATTCGTAAGTTTATTATTTATCAGTTAACTTGTAATTTTTGTGCATTATTTTTATCTATTATTGGTCCTTTTATTGGTGTAAATACGCCTATTACAATTATTCAAATGTTATGGATTAATATGATTATGGATACGTTTGCAGGTCTTGCTTTTTCTTTTGAACCGGCTTTAAAAGAAACGATGCTTGAACGGCCTAAAGATAAAAATGAACCTATTATGAATAAATATATGTATTCTGAAATTATTTTCACGGGAATGTATTCAGCCTTGCTTTGTTTGTTTTTCTTAAAATCACCATGGATTCGTTCTTTAATACGCCCAGAAGAAACGAACAAGTATTTAATGACTGCTTATTTTGCTTTATTTATCTTTATTGGTATTGGTAATGCTTTTAATGCTAGAACTCATCGTTTAAATTTATTTGCTCATTTAAAAGAAAATGTTGTTTTTGTCATAATTGTTATCTTTATTGCTAGTGTACAAATGATTTTAATTTATAAAGGGGGAGTGGTTTTTCGAACTTTTGGCTTAACTCCTTTTGAACTTTTCTTTGTTATTTTACTTGCTTTTACGGTAATTCCGGTAGATTTTTTACGAAAAATACTTTTAAAGAAAAAAGGAATGAAACTTGGTGTTTAAAAACTTACGAAATTGAAAGAAATTTTCCATAGAAAGTATGCTATAATACTTTTATGAGATGGTGAATTTTATATGGAAAGATTTACTCCTGATAAAGATTATGGCTTATCTACTGAACAAGTTTTACAAAGAAAAAAAGAAGGACTTGTTAATTTTGATGATGCACCTAAAACTAAAACAATACCCCAAATTATTGCTAGTAATTTTTTTACTTATTTTAATTTCTTGAATATCTTTTTAGGGGCGGCGGTTTTTATTGCAGGCATATTAAATCATCAGATGTTTGAAGGACTTAAAAATTGTTTGTTTATGGGAGTTATTATTATTAACTCGATTATTAGTATTATTGAAGAAATTATTTCTAAAAAGATTATTGATCGACTATCCGTGTTATCTGAATCTAAAGTAACTACTATTCGTGATGGTGAAAAAGTAGAGTTAGAACTTGATGAACTTGTTTTAGATGATGTGACCGTTTTGTCTGTTGGACATCAAATTGTTGCGGATTCGATTATTCTTGATGGGGAAGTGGAAGTAAACGAATCTCTTTTAACTGGTGAAGCAGATGCGATTACAAAGAAAAAAGGTGATTTGCTTCTTTCTGGTTCTTTTATTGTAAGTGGTCAGTGTATTTCGAAGGTAGAACATGTAGGTAAAGATAATTATGTGGCCAAAATTTCAAATGAAGCAAAATATCATAAAAAAACGAATTCGGTTATTATGAATTCTTTTGAAAAACTTTTGAAGATTATTTCTTTTTTCATTATTCCAATTGGCATTATTATGTATTTTAGTCAGATTAGAGCAACAGATGGTAATGTAACTGCCGCTATCTTTGGGACAGTGGCATCTTTAATTGGAATGATTCCGGAAGGATTAATTTTACTTACTAGCTCGGTGATGGCTGTTAGTATTATTAGACTTTCTAAATATAAAGTTTTGGTTCAACAACTTTATTCTATGGAGTCTTTAGCGCGTGTAGATGTTATTTGTTTAGATAAAACGGGAACGTTAACAGAAGGAAAAATGCAAGTTGTTGATTTTGTGCCTTTAAAAAATCATTCTAAAGAAGAGATGAATGATATTCTTTTAGCTATTTCTAATTATTCTTTAGATGCAAATGCTACTATGATGGCCATTAAAGAGTCTTTTAAAGAACAAAGTAGTTGGCAAATGGAGAAAAGTATTCCCTTTTCTTCTGAGCGAAAATTTTCAGCTATTTCCTTTAAAAATAAAGGTACCTTTTATTTAGGGGCGCCAGAGTATTTATTAGATTCTAAAAATTCTTCTTTTAAAATACTAAAAAAATATCAAAGTGAGTATCGTGTTCTTCTTTTAGGAAAAAGTCAAACTTTACAAAAGAAACCACAAGTTATTGAAGAGATTGGTTTTTTACTTATTGAAGATATTGTAAGACCAGAAGCTAAAAAAACTTTGGAATATTTTAAAGATCAGGGTGTGATGGTAAAAATTATTTCTGGAGATATGATTGATACCGTTTTGACTATTGCTAAAAGAGTTGGCTTAGAAAATATTTCAGGTAGAGATATTTCTTCTTTGACAAAGGATGAGTTACGTGAGGTAATTTTTCAATATGATGCTTTTGGGAGAGTAACTCCAAATCAAAAAAAATGGATTATTGAACTTTTACAAGAAAGTGGAAGAACAGTTGCGATGACTGGTGATGGCGTAAATGACGTTTTAGCTTTAAAGAAAAGTGATTGTGCAATTTCGCTCGCTAGTGGGGCGGATGCGGCAAGAAATGTTTCCGAACTTGTCTTATTAAATGATAATTTTGATGCTTTACCAGAAGTTGTATTGGAAGGTAGAAGAACCATTAATAATATTGAAAGATCAGCATCTTTATTACTTGTTAAAACGATTTATACCGTTCTTCTTATTTTGTTTAGTGTTCTTATTTCTGCTAAATATTTCTTTATTCCAATTCAGCTTACACTTATTACAGGTTTTACTATTGGCATTCCATCTTTCATTTTGGCTTTGGAACCTAACAAAGATTTAGTAAAGGGGAATTTTCTTTTGAAAATTGTTAGTAAGAGTTTACCGACGGCTTTAACGGTAGTTTTTAATATTCTTTTGGTTACTTTGTTTGCCTATGTTTTTCATTTGTCAGAACAATTAGAAACTTCATTGTGTGTTTATTTAACAGCAATTACAGGATTTATTCATCTATATAAAATTTGTAAACCATTTAATTTTCTTAGAACAACTTTATTTATTTTGATGATTGTTGGTTTTGTTTTCTGTGCTGTATTCATGAATGATTTCTTTAGCTTAAGTCCTTTTACAGCAACCGCGGCTCTAATTGGTTTTGTACTTACTATTGATTCTTTATATATTTTTAGAAGATTAAGTTATTTGATTACTAAAATATTTCATCGTTTTGATGCGACAATTGCGATTGAATATCAATAGAACAGTTTTGTCTGTTCTTTTTTTGTGTACTTACCCAAACAACATTTGAAAATATGAGTAGAATACCTATGAAGGAGGAAAAAAGATGTTGTTTGATCATACAGATTTTAATTATGAAATGGGATTTTTTAAAATTCCTGGTAGTGATTTTAATAAGGAAATAAGAAAAGATAAGTTTTGGAGTCCAGAAGAAGGTTTTTTAAGAGGAAATTTAACTAAAAATGAATATGTTCCTTATAAAAATTTGACATATTTTAAATTAGAGCCTCAAGATGAACAAGAATCATTGCTTTATAACCTTATGGCTTATTCTTTTGCTATTAATGATTTGAATTTATATTTAGATTTGCATCCAGAGGATGAAACTACTTATGAACTTTTTAAAAAATATGTGAAAGAAAAAAATAGTTTAGAAGATCTTTATAGTGAGAAATATGGACCAATGACAGTTACAGAAACTCAGAGTACTAAATATAGTTGGTTAAAAAATCCTTGGCCATGGGATAATTCGGGAGGTAGTATGTATGTTTAAGTATGTAAAACATTTAAATTATCCAATTCATATTAAAAAGAAAGATTTAAAAATGGCTAAATATTTATTAACCCAATTTGGTGGGGCGAATGGTGAACTAGGCGCGGCTTTAAGATATTTTAGTCAAAAATTTTCTATGCCCGATGAAAAGGGAAAAGCTTTATTAAATGATATTGCAACTGAAGAATTAGGACATTGTGAAATGATTTGTACAATGGTTCATCAGTTAACAGAGAATGCTACCGTAGAAGAGTTAGAAGCAAATGGACTTGGATCTTTGTATACTGAACATGGTAAAGGCATTTATCCAAGTGATTCGTTTGGAAATCCATTTACTGTTACCTATTTTGCTGTAACGGGTGATGTATTAGCTGATCTTTCTGAGGATATGGCAGCAGAAGAAAAAGCACGTGCGACTTATGAAAATTTGATTAATATGACAGATGATAAAGATATTATCGGCGTTTTGCTTTTCCTACGTCAAAGAGAAATTGTTCATTTTAATCGTTTTAAAGAATTATATGATTATTATAAGAAAAAAGGCTATTAGACCCTTGATTTTGTCAAGCATGGGACTTTGTCAATAATTTAGACAGATTTTAGAAAATCAACTTTCTTTAATAGAATCTCAAATGAAAGATTTAGAAATGGCAAGTGAAAAACTTAAAACAAAAATAAAATTATACGATGAACAATTATTAGAAAAGAATTTAAAATAGAGATGATAAATCTCTTTTTTTGTGCTACAATGTTCTTAGATAAGGAGCATAGTCTATTATGGAAAAAAAGAAAGTTCAAAATAAGAAAAAAGAGGAAGTGTTATTTGGGCCTTATAAATACCTTGGGGTTGCAGTTTTGCTCATCGCGGTTGTTTTAGTTGTTTTAACTTTAGCTAGAATGTTTGGCAGTACTCAAAATATTGATTATTCTAAAAGTTATTTAGTAGATCGTGAAATTGTTTCAGAGATTTCTTGTTCTGATATTGCCAATGCTACTACTGGGAGTGAAAGCTTTATTTTTGTAACTTCTTTAAATAATGAAGAAGAATATAGTTTAGAAAAAGATTTAAGAAATATTATTGGTGAGTATCGTTTAAATGACAAATTTTTCTTATATGTTTTAAATGATACTTGTGGTTCTTTAAATGATACTTCTAGTGAATTGGCAACAAATTTGAAAATACCAGAAGCAATTACTCATGTACCGACTATTCTTTATTATAAAGACGGTGAGTTTGTTGATTATGTAAGTAGAGCAGATGAAAATATGATGGAAGCTGCTGACTTTGTTAAATTATTAGATATGTATGAGATAACAAAATAGTTATTTCTTTTTTTGGAAAGGAAAAGAATTATGTTACATGTTGTTTTATTTGAACCAGAAATTCCTGGAAATACGGGCAATATTATGCGAACTTGTGTAGCTACGCATACCCATCTTCATTTAATTAAGCCTTTAGGTTTTTCTTTAGATGAAAAATATATTCGCCGAAGTGGTGTAAATTATATTGATAATTGTGAATATACGGTTTATGAAAATTGGGATGATTTTATTAGTAAAAATAATGGTGTAATGTATTTTTTTACTCGTTATGGTCATAAACCTCATTCTGATTTTGATTATAGTAATACTAAAGAAAATATTTATTTGGTTTTTGGTAAAGAAAGTACGGGTATTCCTAGAAGCATTTTAAAACCTCATTTGGATACTTGTGCTAGAATTCCGATGACTGATAAGGTGCGGGCTTTAAATCTTTCCAATTCTGTTGCAATTGTTTTGTATGAAGCTTTAAGACAACAAAATTATTTAGATTTGTTTCGGGAAGAACCTACCGAGGAAGGTCACAAAGGAAATCATTTTATCGAAGATTATGAGGGAGAATAATTATGCATTGTAAAAGATGTGGTAAAGCTATTGGAACAGATAGAGGTATTTGTCCTTTTTGTGGAGCAATGCTCTCTAAAGAACAAATGGAAATTTATAAACAAGATAAAAGAGAAAATATGTTTAAACCAGAAATGATCACAGAAAAATATGGTGAAAAACCTCAATTTTATGAAAAACGAAAAGATGATAGTAAATATTTGTGGGTTATACTTGGTCTTTTTATTCTCCTTATTATTGCTGTGATTGTATTAATTTTTAGTATGAATTGATTTGTTTTTTCCACAATAAAAGTAAGAGGGATTCTATGAGTGTACTTTTACTTTGTGGAAAAATTTTTTTTGCTAGAATTTTAGATGTTACGATTGCGACATTTAGACAAAATATTATGTTAAAGGGTAAAAATTTTTTGGGAGCCTTTTTAGCTTTTTTAGAAATTTTAATTTGGTTTTTTGTCGCACGTGAAGCTTTACTTATTCCTATTGATAATTTGCTTATTCCCATTTCTTATTCTTTAGGATACGCAACGGGTACTTTTCTAGGGGCTTTTTTAGCTAAAAGATTTATTAAGGGAGTTATTGGTATTCAAGTTATTACCGATGAAGATAAAAAAGAACTTATCAACGCTTTAAAAATGCGAGGATATAGTTTTAATATTTTACATTTGGAAAGTGGATATAAAAGTACACCCAAAATTTTGATTTTTTTAGAAGTTAATAAAAAAAGTCTTAAAAAAGTTGAAAATTTGATTCAAAAAAATGATTCGGATGCTTTTATTGCAATAAGTGATACAAGAAGGGTGTATAATGGTTCTTTAAAATAATTTCCTTTTTTCTTCATAAAATGATAAAATAAGAAGTCCAAAGAAAGGAAGAAGTGCGAATGAGTTTAGTTTATCATAATATTGGACTAGATTTGGATGGCGTTTTAACAGAACATTCAAAATTTCAATTACAAAAAGGAATTCCTTATTTTAGCCAAAAGTACAATGTTCCAATAGACAAAGTAATAAAAAATATTAAAGGAATGGATATCGAAGAAATATTTGGATGTACCCATCAAGAACGCTTCTTTTTTTGGGCAAAATATGTATGGGAATATTGCACGATAACTAAGCCTAGGAAAGGCGCTAAAGAAGTTACTCAAAAATGGTTAGCAGAAGGTAGAAATGTTTTTATAATAACTGGGTGTAAAGAAAAAGAAGAATTTTTTTTGTTTTCTAAAATGCTTATGCTTTTGACAAAATATTGGTTATATTATCAGAATATTGGGTATTCAAAAATTGTATTTTGTTCAAATTCAAGTTCAGAAATTGAAAAAAAGGAAATTTGTCAAAAATTAGATATTGAAATTATGGCAGAAGATCGAATCAATGTTTTAAACTCTCTTAAGAACGTTTGTGATATCGTTTGTTTTGAAAACATGTATAATGTAGATTTGTGTGATAAAATCCCTAATTTTACAACTTTTTATGAAATGGATGAATATATAAGGAAAATCGAGAAAAAGAAAAATATTTTACAAAAAACAAAAAAGCTGTTATAATACGATTGACAGATTTAAGTGGGCAGAAAACTCCCACTTTTATTATTGGAAAGGGTGAGTAAGAAAAGTGTTAGAAAAGATTAAAGAGGCGATAAGAGAACCTTTAGAAAAAATGGATATTGTGGTTGATGATATTTCTTTTGATAAGGAAGGATCTTATTATTTCTTACGAATTACGCTTGATAAAATTAACGGTATTGATTTAGACACGATTGTTGAAGCAACTAATGTTATAAATCCCATATTAGATAAGCTTGATTTAATTGAAGAATCTTATATTTTAGATGTATCAAGTAAGGAAAGAGGAGGAGAGTAGAATGAATGCAAAAGAATTTATTAAAGCTTTAGATCATATTACAGAGGAAAAAAATATTAGTAAAGATGTTGTGTTTGAAGCTATGGAACTTGCTTTAACGACAGCTTATAAGAAAAATTTTAATTCAAAAACAAATGTTAAAGTTAAAATTAATCGTGATACGGGAGATATAAGAGTATATTCTTATTACATTGTTGTTAATGAATATGATGATGGTTCTGAAACAGTAGATGAAGAAGGAAAAACTGTTAAAATTCCACCAGAAATTAATCGTGATGCGCAGATGTTACTTGAAGAAGCAAGAGAAATCGATCCGACTATTGAAGTTGGAGAAACAATTGAAAAGGAAGTAACTCCAAAAGATTTTGGACGTGTCGCGGCTGGTACTGCTAAACAAGTTTTAACCCAAAAAATTCGTGAAGCTGAAAGAGAATCTATTATGGAAGAATTTCATGATAAAGCTGGGGAAATGATGGTTGGCATGCTTGCGATGGAAGATCAGAAAAACTACTATGTGGATTTAGGAAAATCCAGAGGAATTTTACCTAAAAGTGAGATGATTCCAGGCGAAGTTGTGAAAATGGGAACAAGTATTAAAGTATATATTTCTAAAGTTGAAGAAACGACTAAGGGACCACTTATTTTGTGTTCTAGAAAACATTATGGTTTTGTAAGAAGACTTTTTGAAACAGAAATTCCTGAACTTGTTGATGGAACGATTGAATTATATGCGGTAGTAAGAGAAGCAGGAATTCGTAGTAAAGTGGCTGTTTTTTCAAGAGATGAAAAAGTAGATCCGATTGGTGCTTGTATCGGTGCCGGTGGCAGTAGAATTGCTAATATTTTAAAAGAGTTAAATGGAGAAAAAGTAGATTTGATTCGTTATTCTGAAAATGCTGAAGAGTTTATTGCTAATGCTTTATCACCAGCTAAAAATTTAACGGTTAATATTCTCGATCCAATGAAAAAGGAAGCTTTAGTTATTGTGACTGATGATAATTTATCTTTAGCTATTGGCAAAAAAGGATCTAATATTAAATTAGCAAGTAAGTTAACGAAATATAAAATTGAAATTAAAACACTTGCCCAAATTAATGAAGAGGGGAATAAGAGTACGAATTTATAGCGAGGAGGCTTATTTATGAAAGCTAAAAAAATTCCAATGAGAACTTGTGTTGTTACAAAGGAAAAATGTGACAAACGTGATTTGGTTCGTGTTGTTCGAACTCCGGAAGGAAATGTTTTAATAGATTTAACGGGTAAAGCAAATGGCAAAGGCGCTTATTTAAAACTTTCTCGTGAAGTGATTTCAAAAGCTAAAAAGAATAAAGCTTTAGATCGAGCTTTAGAAGTTTTGGTACCTCTTTCTATATATGATGAGTTGGAAGGAATGTTAGAAGAGTAATGCCAGGAAAAAGAGAAAATGCTTTAAACTGGGAAGAATATTTTATGCTTTGTGCGTTGCTTGCTCGGGAACGTAGCAAAGATCCTAGCACGCAAGTTGGCGCGGTCATCGTGAAAAATAATCGAATTTTATCGGTTGGTTATAATGGAACGCCTAGAGGTATGAGTGACGAGGAAATGCCATGGAATTCTTTAGGAGAAAAGAATGGAAATATTTTAGAAGTCAAAAATTCTTTTGTCATTCATGCTGAGGCAAATGCTTTAGATAATTTGCCATTAGGAACAGATTTGGAAGGGGCTACGATGTATGTAAGTCTTTCTCCTTGTCCAGAATGTGCTAAAAGAATTGCCCAATCTAAAATTAAAAGAGTTGTATATTTTAATAAGTATAGAAAAGAAGAATTGTTTACTTTAACAAGTAAAATATTAGAATATGCTCAAGTAGAACTTGTTTCTTCTTCGGTTACAAATTTATCTTTTAAACTTCATGAAATTGCTGACCGTGTTCAAGAATTAGAAGAAAAAAGAAGAGTAGAAAGTGAGCAGGTAAGAAAAATACATAAAATTAGAAAGGATGTGTAAATATGACAGTAAAAGAATATGCAGAAAGTGTATCGTTATCCGTAGCAGAGATTTTAAAAAAGTGTGAAACTTTAGGAATTGATGTTAAGGATGCTTCAGATGTATTATCAGATGATGATGTAATTAATCTTGATTTCGCAACAAATTTGATTAGTACTGAAAGTGAATCAACGTATGAAGAAGAAGATAGTATGGATGAGGTAGTAGAAGATTTAGTTGCAAGTACAAATATTCATACGATGAATCCTGAGACAAAAAAACAAAAATTAAAAAAACGTAGTGAGATAGAATCAAGTAAATCTGAGTATTTTAACAAACGTAAAGAAATGTATAAGCACAAAGAAAAACTTATGAATAATCAAACAAATGAAGATATTGTGTTATATAAAAATGATATGAGTGTTGCTGATTTGGCTAGCGAGTTACATATTAGTGGGACAGATATTATTAAAAAATTAATGTCTTTAGGTTTAATGGTTTCTTTAAATCAATCCATTTCTTTTGAAAATGCTGAAATTATTGCTTTAGATTATGGTAAAACTTTAAAGAAAGAAGAAACACAAGATATAAGTAATTTTGAAGAATTTGAAGTTACAGATAAAGAAAGTGATTTAGTTTTACGTCCAGCAGTTGTTACTATTATGGGTCATGTTGATCATGGTAAAACAACTCTTTTGGATTATATTCGTCATAGTAAAGTTGTTGATACAGAGTTTGGGGGAATTACTCAACATATAGGTGCTTATCAAATTGAGCATAATGGTCAAAAAATTACTTTTATTGATACTCCTGGTCATGCGGCTTTTACCGAAATGCGAGCTCGTGGGGCTAGTGTAACGGATATTGTTATTATTATAGTTGCAGCTGACGATGGTGTAATGCCTCAAACAAAAGAAGCTATTGATCATGCTAAAAGTGCTAATGTTCCGATCATCGTAGCTATTAATAAAATTGATAAACCAAATATTAATATTGAACGAGTAATGCAAGAAATGAGCGAGAATGGAATTACACCTGAAGAATGGGGTGGAGATGTTCCTTTTGTTAGAATTTCGGCTCAAACAGGTGAAGGTATTGATTTATTACTTGAAACTATTCAAACAATTAGTGAAGTTAATGGCTATAAAGCAAACCCAAATCGTTATGCAATTGGAACAGTTATTGAATCTAAAATGGATAAAAATATTGGTGGTGTTGCCTCTTTACTTATTCAAAATGGTACATTACGTTTAGGCGATCCAGTTGTTGTTGGAACTTTTTTTGGACGAGTTCGAACAATGAAAAATGATTTGGGAGCATCTATTGTTGAAGCTGGTCCTTCAACACCTGTTGAAATTACAGGTCTATCTGATAATCCTAGTGCTGGTGATAAATTCATGGCCTTTGAAACGGAAAGTGAAGCAAAACATGTGGCTCAGAAGCGAGCCGATGCTTTAAAAATGCAAAAAAATAAAAAAGAAATTGTTTCTTTAGATGATTTATTTTCTAAAATTCAATCTGGTCAAAAAGAAATTAATGTCATATTAAAGGCTGATGTTCGTGGTAGTGAAGAAGCTGTAAAACATTCTTTAGAAAAAATAGATGTTGAAGGTGTTAAAATTCGGGTAATTCGAAGCGGAATTGGTACGATTACGGAAAGTGATGTTGTACTTGCTAATGCTTCAGATGCCATTATTATTGGTTTTAATGTCGTTCCGTCAGCTATTACGAAAGAAGTAGCTAAACAATATGGCGTAGATATTCGTTTATATACAATTATTTATAAAGTTATTGAAGAAATGGAACTTGCTATGAAAGGTCTTTTGGATCCAGAATATGAAGAGCATATTTTAGGAACGGCAGAAATTCGTAAAATATTTACTTTCTCTAAAGTTGGTAAAATTGCTGGTTGTTATGTTACCGATGGTATAGTTAAAAATGGTGCTCAAGCGAGAGTTATTCGTGATGGTGTCATTATTTATACCGGAAATATTGCTTCTATTCAAAGAGAAAAGGATGCTGCTAAAGAAGTAAAAAAAGGTTTTGAATGTGGTATTACTTTAGAAAATTATACCGATATTAAAGAAGGCGACATCATTGAGAATTATGAAATGGTGGAGATTAAAAGATGAGTGTTAAATTAGAAAGAATTAATGCTGAGTTAGTACGTACTATTTCGACTATTTTAGCTAATGAAACACGTGATGAATTAATGCGTACCGTTACGATCACGGCCGCAGATGTTTCAAAAGATCTTTCTTTTGCTAAAGTTTATTTTACAAGTATTAAAGATATGAGTAAGGAACAACTTGAAAAAGAATTGAATGAAGCAAGTGATTTTGTAAGAAAAAAAGTTGCAGAAAAAATGGATTTAAGACAAACGCCAAAAATTAAATTTATTTATGATGAGTCTATTGAATATGGAAATAAGATTGAAAAAATCCTTTCTGAAATTCATGAACAAGAAAAAGCATAGAAAAATCTATGTT
>CALVMI010000051.1 GCA_944345045.1 uncultured Bacilli bacterium
AGAGTTGTTGAATCTTGTTAAAGAAAAAACGGGATTTGTTAAAATAAATTGGTGTGGTGATGCGGCTTGCGAAGAAAAAATAAAAAATGATACAAGTTATAAGAGTCGTTGTATCATTGACGATGAAAAAGTAAATGGACCATGTGTTGTGTGTAGTAAAAAGGCTACTACTCGTATATACATTGGTAAACAATATTAAAAGGAAAGTTTTATTGCTTTCCTTTTATTCATTTATTATTTTATCGCCGGTTTCTAACATTGTGGTTATAAATATGCCGTATCCTTTTAAAGGATTATCCACAATTACATGAGTAACCGCGCCAATAAGTTTACCGTTTTGAACGATCGGTGAACCACTCATACCTTGAATGACACCACCAGCTTTATCAATTAAATCTTGATCCGTAATGGTGAAGGTAATATTTTTTACATCACTATATTCATGAATTTCGGTAATTTCGATTTCGTATTCTTTTTTTTCTGTTCCATTTAAAACCGTATAAATCGAAGCTTTGCCAATTTGAATTTCATCTGGATTACTAACGGAAATTAAGGAAGAAGAACTATTTTCATTATATATTCCATAAATTCCATGCGTGCCGTTTACTTTAATATCACCATATATATGATTTAAATTAAAATTGGCATTTTTGGCACCAGCATTACCAGCAGTACTTTTATTAATACTTGTAACTGTACTTTCAAAAATAATTCCTGTTTTGACCTCTACTAAAGTACTTGATGTACTTTCAATAATCTCGTGCCCTAAAGCACCATATATTTTGCTTTCTGGATCAATATAAGTCATTGTCCCAATACCTGTAATGGAATCTTTGACATATAAACCTGTTTTATAGATTCCATCAACTTGTTCTAAAGTAATGGTTGAAGTGATTTCTTTTCCGTTTCTTAAAAGTGTTAAAGTGATTTTTTGATCTTTAATTTCTTTTTCGATTGCATTTGTTAAGGCAATGATGGAATCTACTTCAACATCATTTATTTTGGTAATTAAATCACCAATTTTGATTTCAGGACTTCCTTTAATATATTCACCGTTTACTGGGTAAAAGCCAATAACCATAACACCTGGAGTTTCAATTTTAATACCAATACTTTCACCACCGAGATATACCTCTGAAGAGTAGGCTAAAACCTGTATTGGTAGCCAAAAAAGGCTTAAAAATAGACCTAAAAGGCAAGTTGTTTTTTTCATATCTATCACCTAAGTTTATTATGGAAGTTAGATCATAAGATACAATGGCAATTCTTGTTATGGAAAAAAATGCCAAAAAAAATCTTCCAAAATTGGAAGACTATAGAAAAGCATATGCGGTGATACTTGCAATAATACCAACGACCATTATAAGTAATATTATCCATGTAATAATTTTTTGTACTTTTTTGTTCATAATTTCCCTCACTTTTTGTCTTCTTAAATTTATCATAAAATCAGACTTTTGTAAATATACTTTTGTAGGTGATTACAGTTGAAACGTTGCAAAGAATATTTAAAGAAGAATAAGTACTTTGTGTTGTTTTTGAGTGTGTTACTTGTATTTGGTCTTTTAATTGGCTTATATATTGCTTTATCAAATATAGAGATTTTACGAGAAGAAGTTATCTATTATGTTAGCCATATAGAAAATAGAACTTATAATTATGTTTTTTTTCATTTTTTTATTTTAGTCATTGGAACAATTTTAAGCTTTTTTGCGATTGGAATTCCTTTTTTGTGTGCTTTACTCTTTTATGAGGGAATGAGCATAGGCTTCGTTTTAGGAATATTTGGAGCGGTTTATCACAGTGGTGGACTTATCTTTGCCCTTATCTTTTTATTGATTACTAAGGCTTTTTATTTGTTTAATTTGCTCTTTTTATTTACAAAATGTTTGAAAATAAGTTGTAAGATGATTGGCAAGTATATTTATAAAACTGATCCTAGTATTCTTGTTAAGTACTTAATGAAAGGATGCGTATTAATCACTCTTTTTGTTCTCCTTTATGATTTGTTTTTATGGGGATTTGGCGATCAAATTCTGCCTCTTTTTAAATTTTTAATCCCATGATATAATAATACCAGAAATTTGGTGTTGTTTTATGGAAAAGAAAAAAGTTATTGTTGGGATGAGTGGGGGAGTAGACTCGGCTGTGAGTGCTTATCTTCTCTTACAAGAAGGATACGAAGTGGAAGGCTTATTCATGCGCAACTGGGATGCTTCTTTAAATAACGATGTTTTAGGCAATCCTACAATTAATGAAACGGTTTGTCCTCAGGAACAAGACTATCAAGATGCCTTAAAAACTTGTGAGATTTTAGGAATACCTTTACATCGCATTGATTTTATTAAAGAATATTGGGATAATGTTTTTACTTATTTTTTAGAGGAATTAAAAAAAGGGCGGACACCTAATCCTGATTTATTGTGTAATAAATATATTAAATTTGATGTTTTTAAGAAAGAAGCACAAAAATTAGGGGCTGATTATATGGCAACCGGACATTATGCTAGAATTTCAGGCACAAAATTATTAAGAGGCGTTGACCCAAATAAAGATCAAACATATTTTTTAGCCCAATTAAGTCCAGATCAGTTAAAAAACGTGTTATTTCCTGTCGGTAATTTAACGAAAGATGAAGTGCGAAAAATTGCTGCCAAAATTCCATTAAATGTAGCAAAGAAAAAAGATTCTACTGGTATTTGTTTTATTGGTGAAAGACACTTTCAAGAATTTATTCATAATTATTTAAAACCAAATCCTGGAGATATTGTAGATGTGGAAACAAACGAAGTAATTGGAAGACACACTGGTCTTATGGATTACACAATAGGTCAAAGAAAAAATGTCGGTTTATCTGGTCAAACCAAAAGACATTATGTATGTGGTAAGAATGTTTCAAAAAACATTTTATATGTTGCTTTTGGAGAAGATAACGAATATTTGTTAAGTGATTCTTGTATATTAGAAAATGTTAATTTTATTAGTGCTACGCATCCAACTTTTTGTACGGCAAAATTTCGCTATCGTGGTGAAGATTATTCTGTCGCGCTTGAATATTTAGAAAACAACGTAGTAAGAGTTTCTTATCCTGAAAAAGTAAAAGCCGTTACTCCTGGCCAATTTTGTGTATTTTATTTAGGTGAAGAATGTCTTGGTAGTGGTGTGATTAAAGAAGTTTACAAAAATGGTGAAAAACTCTGGTATTTAGGAGAGTAGGGTAATAAACCGATGCCAGCCTTATATTTTTAATTTTGTTTTACTAACACTTGACACAAAAGTGTTAAGTAGATTATAATTAGTATGTAAATATTAGAAGAGGGTAGGCATGTAAAATGAATAGATTAAATGAATTATTACAAGAATTAGGAATATCAAAGGTTAGATTAGCTAAATACTTAGGTGTCTCAAGACAAATGGTTTATAATTATCTTGAATTAGACGATATTAATAAATGGCCAAAAGAAAAAAAGATTTTGCTTTATAAATTATTAGATATCACTGATGATTCAGAAAAAGCATTGGATAATATAACCGTGACTACAGATTATTTAATGAGTGTAGAAAATCGTTTAAATCAAGGAATGAAAAGTAATAATGAATTAGATAATTATTTGGATTTAAAAAATTTGAATAAAGAATCGCAAATACTACTTACTAATATTGTTAGTTTAATTAAAGAAAAGTTAGAAGAACCAGAACATCAAGAAGAAAGTTATTATACCTTCTTATATTTATTTCATTTGTTACAGTCTTTAAATAATGTTCCTGAAATTAAATATATTTTTGGATATATGTCTAAGATAACTGGATTTACAAAACCAAATGAATTTAAATTTAAT
>CALVMI010000052.1 GCA_944345045.1 uncultured Bacilli bacterium
ACGAATATTTTTCTGAGTACCAAAGATCTCTTTAAAGATAAGATCAGAGGATAAAGAATAGTTCAAAATACTTCTCCTTTCTAAGAAGATGATTTATATCTTCTACTATTACTTACCAAGAAAAACTCAAAAATCCTTTTTTTTAAAGAAAAAAGTTAAAAAAATAGTATAATTTAGAAGAAGGTCATGTTATGAAAACGTGTTTATGAATAGCAGGAATTCTTTGTAAAATTGTAGAATGACAAAATTGTCATGAAATTTGTCACTTTAAAGTCATAATTCTTTAGTATAATGGTGTCATTGAAAGGACAGGTTATATGGAAATTTTACGAGTAGAAAATTTGTGTAAGACATATGGAAAAGGTAGTACTTTAGTTCATGCTTTAAAGAATGTTTCTTTTTCTGTTCAAAAAGGTGAATTTGTTGCCATTGTTGGACCTAGTGGCAGTGGAAAAAGTACCCTTTTACATATTTTGGGTGGTGTTGATAAGCCTACAAGTGGTCATGTATATGTTGAAGGTAGTGATGTTTTTTCTTTAAATGAAAACAATTTGGCTATTTTTAGAAGAAGACAAGTTGGGTTGATTTATCAATTTTATAATTTAATTCCAATTTTAAATGTAAAGGAAAATATGTCTTTGCCTGTGTTATTAGATGGTAAAGAACCAGATTCTAAATATTTAGATGAATTAATTGAAACATTAGGATTACAAGATAGGGTAAATCATTTGCCTAATGAACTTTCTGGTGGTCAACAACAAAGAGTTAGTATAGGTAGAGCATTAATCTATCATCCTTCCTTGTTGTTAGCTGATGAACCTACTGGAAATTTAGATAGTAAAAGTAGTCATGAAATTATGGAATTATTAGAGATTTCTAATCGAAAGTACGGGCAAACGATAATTATGATTACCCATGATGAAAATTTAGCAATGCATGCAAATCGTATTATTACGATTGAAGATGGTGAGATTATTCATGATGAAAAGGTGAAATAAGATGAAAATATTGAACCGTTTAACTATTAAACATTTATTTATGAATAAAAAAAGAACCATTGTTACAATTATCGGGATTGCTTTATCTACCGCTTTAATGGTCGGAATTGGTTTACTTGTTTCAACTTTTTTACATGCAATGATTGATGAAGTAGTTCAAAATTCTGGCTCTTATCATGCTTATTATGATGGGATTACCAAAGAAGAAGTAGAACAGCTTGAAAGACATATTGATGTATCTTCTTCTTATTCTTATGGGGTGCTTGGTTTTGCAGATTCTTCTAGTGTGAATATGTATAAACCTTATTTATATGTTGTGTCAGCTGATGATACTTACTTTGCCCATGAAGATTTATTAGAGGGAAGATATCCTACGAATGACAATGAAATTGTTATTCCTAATCATTTACTTACTAATGGAGAAGTTGAACTTTCGGTAGGAGATGAGATTACTTTACAAATCGGGCCTAGAGTATCTGATGGAGAAGAAATTTATAATAATAGTATTTCAATAATTGAGTCATTTGATGAAAATGATGAAGTCATTGTTGATGAGAAGGTTGTTCCACATATAACAAAAACTTATCAAATTGTTGGAATTATTGACCGAAGTAATGTAGAGGATTATTCTGCCCCTGGATATATGGCCTTTACAACTAAAAGTGAAGATATACAAATGTATCGGTCTTTTGTAGAATATAAAAATATTAAAAAAACATATGAACTTACGGAAGATATATGTGCAAATTTAAATGATAATGCGTCTTGTGAGGTTCATGATCAACTTTTGTATTATTATGGAGTTTCAAAATATTCAAATATTAACCGCACTATTACATCTTTACTTGCCATTGTCTTAACGCTTTTAAGTATTGGATCGATTATTGTTATTTATAATTCTTTTGCCATTTCGACGATGGAAAGAAAAAAATCATTTGGCTTATATGCAAGTTTGGGCGCTACGCCTAGACAAATAAAATATACTGTCTTTTTTGAAGCATTTTTAGTTGGTATTATTGGTATTACGCTTGGTGTACTAGGAGCATTTTTAGGAATTTATGTTGTTGTCCAAGTACTTAACTATTTACTTGCGGATAGTATGGAAATGACTTTGATTTTTACAGTAAATCCTTATTATATTTTTATTCCAATAGTATTTATGATTGTAGTTGTGTATTTTTCAGCTTTTATTCCTGCACGACGTTCTAGTAAAGTTACAGCTATTGAAATGATTAGGGAAAATGATGAAATAAAAATTCCGAGAAAAAAAGTAAAAACGCCAAAGTGGATTCGTAAAATTTTTGGTATTGAAGGCGAGATTGCTTTGAAAAATATGAAAAGAAATAAAAGAAAATATCGTATTACATTATTATCTTTATTCATTAGCATTGTTTTATTTATATCTTTTAGTACGTATTTAAAATATGGTTTATCTGTCGTGGAATTAAATGAACTTCCTAATTATGATATTTTAGTTTCTAGTGAAGAGAGTGATGTACTAGAAGAAATAAGAACAAATGATTTAATTACGAATTCTCATTTATTTTATTCTAATACCTTGTTTTATGAGATGCTTGATGAGTCTATGTATCAAACAGAATATTATGATTTTATGAAAAATTATTATGGGGATGATTACCATAAAATATCTGTAGTTGCTATTATATTAGAAGATAATGATTATAAAGTATTAACAGACATGTATCATGTCTCTTCCGATACAATATTATTTTTAAATGAACTTTCTTATACAGATTATTATGA
>CALVMI010000053.1 GCA_944345045.1 uncultured Bacilli bacterium
GTATGATTATTCGTTTACCACTTGATCAAGTATCAACATTAGGTCGTGCAACGCAAGGTGTTCGTTTAATTCATTTAAAAGATGATCAAAAAGTTGCAACAATTAGTATTGTTGATCATGAAGAAAGGGAAGAAATTATATCTGAAGAAGAATCTGAATAAAGATTCTTCTTTATGTTCCACGTGAAACATAAAAATATTTCCCGGGAAATAAAATGTGTATAACTAATGTTTCACGTGAAACATCATGTAAACACCATGTATTCATATTGTATGTATATAATATATAATTTTATTATGATTATATATGATAATTAAATATGTGATTAATTAAAGCAATATTAACGTTAATAGTAGATAACAACAAATTATTAATTCTTTTTATAAAAAAATGATAATTGTATATAACTAATGTTCCACGTGGAACATTTTTTTCTTTTAAATATTAAACTATAGTATATATTAAATAAAAATCTTTAATTGTTTTAAATATTTATTATTGTTAATAAGTATGTTTCACGTGAAACATTAAATCATGATTTATTTCTTAATATATTTATAAAATTAATTTAATTTATTAAAAATAATATTCTTTATTATATAAAATTTTACTTTATTAAATTAAAATGAATTAAAAGTGTATAACTATGTTCCACGTGGAACATGATTACGTAAAATAAATCAAAAAAAAAATAGTTATATATGTGATTTTGGAAAAAACATTGATTTTTTTTTGCAAAAAGGTATGTTTCACGTGAAACATCTGGTGTTGATAAGCCAAATGTATAGAATTGCTTAATGTTTCACGTGAAACGTTGGGTTTTTCTTGATATTTTAGATTAATTTTGATATTCTTAATACGTGCAACAAATATATTGTAATCTGGTCAGAATCGGAAGATAGCAGCCACGTCAATCCCTATTTGTGTGCACTTTTTTATTGGAGGAATATATGATTGATCAATACATTTTAGCGTGTATTTCAGAGGCAAAAAAGAGTTATAAACATTCAGATGTCCCAATTGGCGCTATAATAGTTAAAAATAGTGAAATAATTGCTAAAAGTCACAATACTAGAGAACAAAAAAACGACATAACAGGTCATGCTGAGGTGAATGTAATTCGTAAAACAGCGAAAATTTTGCAAAGATGGAATTTAAGTGATTGTGATTTATATGTTACTTTAAAGCCTTGTTCAATGTGTATGGAAATTATTAAACAAGCCAGAATTAAAAATGTTTACTATTTGCTAGATAAACTAGATTTTAAAAAGGAATATTCAGGTACTAAAGTAAGTAAAATAGAGATAAATAACTACGAACAAATGTATGGGCAAATTCTTTCGGATTTTTTTAAAGAAAAAAGATAGTTTTATGCTATAATAGTTACTAGATTGTTTGGAGATGATTTGTTATGGATTATAAGGTTTTGTATCGGAAATATAGACCTGATTGTTTTAAAAATATTGTCGGTCAAGACTATACTGTACATATGTTGCAAAATGCAATTATTCATAATAAAATTGCTCATTCATATTTATTTACTGGACCTCGTGGAACTGGAAAAACGAGTACGGCGAAAGTTTTTGCTAAGACTATTAATTGTGAAAACATTGTTGATGGTGAGGCATGTGGAAAATGTGCTGCTTGTCTTTCTTTTGAACAAAGTCCAGATATTATTGAGATTGATGCCGCTTCTAATAACGGAGTAGATGATATTCGGGAATTGATTAATAATGTCAAAATTGCTCCAACAGAAGGAAAATATAAGATTTATATTATTGATGAGGTCCATATGATGACTCCAAGCGCTTTTAATGCTTTACTTCTTACTTTAGAAGAACCTCCAGCTCATGCAATTTTTATTATGGCAACTACTAATGTTGAAAGTGTTCCAATTACTATTCTTTCGAGATGTCAAAGATTTTCTTTTAGGAAATTTACTATTGATGATTTAGTAAAACAAATCCATTATGTATGTGAGCAAGAGAAAATTTCTATTACGGAAGATGCTATTCAAGAAATTGCTTATTTATCTGAAGGTGGCATGCGAGATGCTTTAAGTTTACTTGATCAACTTTCTGCGAATGGTACTGAGATTACTTTAGATAGTATTTTATCTAATTATGGCTCTATTTCTCTTAAGTTTATTCATGATTTATTAAGTAGTGTTGCTAATCAAGATGTATCTGCAATTCATAAGGCGATGAGTGAATTGCAAGCAACTTCTTCAGATTATAAAATTTTTATAAAAAAGCTTATTCAAGAACTTTCTTCAATTGCTGTTCAAATTTCTTCCGGTAGTTATACAGGTAATTTCACTTATTCACAAATTGAGGAAATTATTTTCAAATTAAATGATTGTTTAAACAAAGTTAATATTAATATTAGTCCTTTTTTGTTAATTGAAATTATTTTGTTAAGTTCGTTTACTAATGTTGAAGATAAAAAACAAAATGTGGATAATTATGCTTTAAATGTGGATAAAATATTAACTGAGAAAGCGGAAAAGAATAAAAAAGAAGAAAAGATAGTAGAAAGTGAACATAAAACCAAAGTAGAAAATGCGATTAATGAAGGAGAATATTTGAATAAATTAGTACAAATTCGTGTTAATAACTGTTTTGTTAATGCTAAGAAAGATGATTTATTAAAAGCTAAAGATGTTTGGAAAAATGTTTTAAATGATGATTCTATTGAACCAAATATTAAATCTTTCATTTTAGATTCTAGTGTTGTCGCGGCTTCATCTGACTATTGTATTATTACTTCTAAATTAGAAAGTATGGTGCATTTGATCAATAAAAATTTAGATTTTTTAACTGATGAATTAACAAATAAATTTTCTCATCCTGTTTATTTTGTAGCTTTGTCCGAAAATGATTGGAAAAAAGAAAAGCAAACTTATGCACAAACGATTAAAAATGGCGGTTCATATAGATTGATTTCTGAAGAAGAGTTGTCTTCTTTGAAACCAAAAGTTTATTCCGAAATAGAAGAAATTGCCCAAAAAGTTTTTAATCGTGATAAAATAGAAATGGTTTAGAAAGAAGGTATTTTTTTATGAATATGCAAAGTATAATGGCGCAAGCTCAAAAAATGCAAAGAGATTTACAAAAAAAGAAAGAAGAAATTAATGCACAATTATTTCCCGGGAAATATGAATTTGTAGAAGTAACTTTAAATGGTAAAAAAGAAATGGTTCGTTGTAAAATTAATAAAGATGAACTTGATGCTTCTGATATTGAGATTTTAGAAGATTTTATTGTTTTAGCTACTAAAGATGCTCTTCAAAAAGTAGATCAAGAAATTCAAAATAAAATGGGTCAATATGCAGGAATGTTAGATGGATTGATGTAAAATGGAAGTATATCCTAAAAATTTTGAAGCTTTGGTAGAATCTTTTAAAAAGTTGCCTGGAATAGGTGAAAAAAGCGCTGAACGAATGGCTTTGGCAGTTTTAGATATGTCTTTAGATGATGTAAGTGATATGAGTCAAGCGTTGATGGACGCGAAGAAAAGTTTGCATCCGTGTTCTGTATGTGGAAATTTAACTGATCAAGATGTTTGTCAGGTTTGTAGTAATGAAAACAGAGATAAAAATTTAATTTGCGTTGTTGAAGATTATAAGAGTGCCTTTGCTTTTGAAAAGGTAGGCAATTTTAAAGGAGTTTATCATGTTTTAAATGGGCTTATTTCGCCGATGATGAATATAGGTGCTGAAGATATAAATTTATCTTCTTTAGTTAATCGTGTGGATAAGTTGTCTCATCCTGAGATTATTTTGGCTTTGAAAAGTTCTATTGAAGGTGAGACTACAACATTATATATTAAGAAAATTTTTGAAAAGAAAGATGTGACTATTAGTCGTTTAGCATATGGATTACCAATGGGTGCTGAAATTGAATATTTGGATATGATGACCTTAGATAAAGCGTTGTTTGATCGAAAAATTATATCGGAATAAAAATCCGATTTTTTTCATATCTTTTATTAGGAGATAATGACCTATGTTAAAGAAAATTTATGCAATACTAAAAAAAGTAGTTTTTGCTTTTCTATTGTTATATGGGTTAAACTATTTTATATCTTCTTTAAAAATATATATTCCCATTAACGTTATTACAGTAGGAATCGTAAGTTTCTTAGGAATTCCAGGTCTTTCGGCTTTAATTATTCTTTATTTTATAGTAAAATAACTATGGGTGAGAAATTGTGGATAGTAAAATTTTTCATGAACTTGAACATTCTTATCATGAGAATAAATTAGCTCATGCTTTTTTGCTTGAAACAAATGAAAAAGAAAAGACATATAAGGAAATTTTACAATTTTTAAAATTAATTAATTGTCCTAATTCTTTTAAAGAAAATTGCTCTACTTGTAATTTATGTCATTTAATTGATACAAATTCTTTACCAAGTTTAATAACTATTTATCCAGATGGAATAAATATAAAAAAAGAGCAAATTTTAGAATTAAAAAAATCTTTTCAAACAAAACCGATTTTTTCAAAATATAATATGTATATCATTATGGATGCTGAGAAATTAAATGCTTCTAGTGCTAATACGATGTTAAAGTTTTTAGAAGAACCTGAGGATCATATTATTGGCTTTTTTCTAACAAATAATCGAGAAAATGTTATTGAAACGATTAAAAGTCGTTGTCAAATTTTATTAGAAAATTATGAGGAAATAGAAGATCATATTCCAGAAGATATATGGACTCTGGCTTTAGATTATATAATGGAAATTGAAACAGCAAAAACTGATGCTGTACTCTATAATAGAGATGTTTTATCTTTAAAAATAAAAGAAAAAAATGATTGCTTTTTCCTTTTTCAAGCTATGCTTAATATTTATCGTAATGTATATTTTGGTATTTTAAATATAGAAAATTTAGATGAAAGGTTTCAGTTTCTATCTTTTTTACTAAAGAAGGATAGTAAAGATATTTTTAAAAAGATTTGTTTAATTGTGGAAATTTTAGACGAATTGAATTATAATTTAAACATTTCATTGGCTTTAGACCGTTTTGTTTTGGAAGTGGGTGATTAATTTGAATATTTATGGTGTTGTTTTTCAGGATAAAGGAAAAATTTATTATTTTAATGGTGGCGACAAGAAGATTCCTAATCGTGTTACTGTTATTGTTGAAACAGAAAAAGGCGAGCAGTTTGGGCGTGTAGTTACTCGTTTGGATAAAGAAAAATCGATGATGTATAAAGCTGAATTGAAAGATATTAAACGTATCGCGACCAAAAGAGATTATGAACAATATTTAAAAAATTTGCGTGATGCTGAGGAAGCTTTGAAAAATGCTAAGAATTTTAGTAAGGAACTTAATTTAAGTATGAATTTTATTGATGCCAATTTTACTTTTGATCGTAAGCAACTTTTGTTTAATTTTTATGCAGATGAACGTGTGGATTTTAGAGAGCTTGCTAAAAAATTAGCTAGTGTATATCATACTAGAATTGAACTTCGGCAAGTAGGAGCAAGAGATAAGGCAGAACATATTGGTGGTATCGGCATTTGTGGTTTAAAACTTTGTTGTGCTAATTGTTTAACTCATTTGGAATCTGTTACTATGAATATGGCAAAAAATCAAAATTTAGCTTTGAATCCTTCTAAAATAAATGGGGCTTGTGGTCGTTTATTATGTTGTCTTGCTTATGAAGATGAAGCGTATTTGACTAATTCTGTTGGAATGCCAAGTGTTGGAGATAATTTAGATACTCCATATGGTAAAGGAAAAGTTATTTCTGTTGATATATTGAATAGAAGATATAAAGTGTTAATTGATTCTGAAGTAAAGGAGATTTTACTTGATCATGCAGAAACAACTTAATTGGTTATTTGATTATCCAAATTTAAAAGTTTATCAGTATGAAGAGGGTTTCAAGTTTTCTTTAGATTCTATTTTATTAGCAGAATTTGCTAAAATTCGTAAAAGTGATGAACAAATTATTGATTTGTGTACAGGAAATGGAGTTATTCCGATTATTTTAAATTATAAATATCATAAAAAGATTATTGGTGTAGAAATTCAAAAAGATATTTATGATTTGGCGGTTGCTTCGGTAATGGAAAACAATATGGAAAATGATATATCCTTTATTAATGATAGTGTTTTGCAGTTAGAAAATTATTTCCCGGGAAATAATTTTGATGTTGTCCTATCTAATCCGCCTTATTTTAAATTTCATAATCAGGCATTTATTAATGAAAATTCCTTGAAAAGTATTGCTAGACACGAAATAGAGATTGATTTAGAAAATTTACTTCGTATTGCAAGTTTTTTGTTAAAGAGTAAGGGAAGGTTTTATTTAGTTCATATACCGAGTCGGATTGATGAAATTGTTGTATATGCTGTAAAGTATCATTTGGCGGTTAAAAAAATTCAATTTGTTTATTCAAATTTAAATGAGTCACCGATTATTATGCTTGTTCTGTTAGTAAAAGATGGAAAGTTTGGTACGAAAATCGGTCCGCCGGTTTCCATAAAGAATGCTCAAACATATCAAAATATTTTTAAAGAGTGAGGTGTTATATGAAATTAGTTGTTGGTTTAGGAAATCCTGGTAAAGAATATGAAAATACTAGACATAATGTAGGTTTTATGGTATTAGATTCTTTTGATTTTTCTTATACTTTAGAAAAAAAATTTCAAGCTTTTATTTCTAAGCAAAAAATTCATGATGAGGAAGTTCTATTTGTAAAACCGATTACTTTTATGAATCTAAGTGGTATTGCTGTTCAGAAAATTGTTAAATATTATAAAATCTCTCTTGAAGATATTTTGATTATTCAAGATGATATGGATCTTAAAATGGGAACATATAAGTTGAAGATGAATAGCTCTTCTGGTGGTCATAACGGAATTAAATCTATTATTTCTAGTTTGCAAAGTGAGAATTTTTGTCGTTTGAAGATTGGAATAGGTCATGATTATGATATTTCAACTGTTGATTACGTATTAGGAAAATTTTCTAAGAAAGATCAACAATTTTTAGAGGAGCATTATTTATTATTTCAAGAAATTATTTTGTCTTTTATAGAAGAAGGCGTTCAAAAAACAATGAATCAATATAACTAAAGAGGGGATTTATATGAAACTTTTTGAAAAATTTTCTTTTGACAATGAAGTGATTATAGAAGGGTTAACTAATGAGTTATCCGCTTTTTACGTGCTTGAATGTTTTAAAAGAGAAGCAAATAATATTATTGTTTTAGCTAGTAATTTATATATAGCTAATCAAATATTTCACTCATTAGAGACATATACAGATCAAGTTTTGCTTTTTCCAATGGATGATTTTTTTACTTCGGTTGCTATTGCTGTTTCTCCAGAGTTAAAGTTAAAAAGATTAGAAACCTTGGAGAAACTTAAAACCGGAAAACATATTGTAGTTACCAATTTAATGGGATATTTACATTTTTTACCAAATAAAAAAGAGCAAGAAAATTTAGAAATTACTTTAAAACGCGAGATGGAAATTTCAAGAGATAGAGTTGTTCAAATTTTGGATTCTTTAGGATATCAGAGAGATTCTATTGTTACGTCTACAGGTGAATACTCAGTGCGAGGATTTATTGTTGATGTTTTTTTTCATGGAGAAGATCACCCTGTTCGAATTGAATTTTTTGGAGATACTATTGAAGAAATAAGATATTTTGACGAGGAATCACAGCTTTCTTTGGAAAAGATTGATCAAATTACTTGTCAGGCTAATGAGGAGATTCGATTAGGAGATCCAAATTCTTTATATGATTATATGAATGATGTTACTTTAATTTTTTTAGATAAGGAACAAATTCTAGCAAGTTATGAAAAATTAAATGAAGAAGCAATGCATTTTAATGAAGAAGAAAATACTCCTTCAAAAAGACATTTTTGGTATTTTGAAGAGTTACATCCAAGAAAAAGTCTTTATCTTAATCAGGTTACTAATGAAATAAATAAAGATGTTAAAAGATTTCATACTGCTGAAATTGAAAATTATCGTGGTGATTTTACTAAGTTACATGATCAGGTGTTTTCTTATATTCATCAAGGAAAAACTGTGTTATTTGCCTTATCAAAAGATTCTCAAATTAAGTTGATTAAAAGCTTGTTTGATGAGATATATCTTTTGAAAGATGATGAATTGTTAAAAAATAAAATTCAAATTCTTCAAACTAAGATAAATCGTGGATTTATATGGGATGATCTTGTTGTTATTTCCGAATTTGATATTGAAGAAATAAAAGAAGAGAAAGTTTATAAAAATCCTATTCATATTGGTAAAAAAGTTTCAGGATTAGATGCATTGTCACTTGGCGATTATGTTGTACACCGGGTGCATGGTATAGGTATATATAATGGCGTGGTTACTTTAGAAAATCATGGTATAAAAAAGGATTATATTCAAATCACTTATTTAGGAAATGATAAAATTTATATTCCAGTAGAAAAGATTTCTACTATTTATAAATATAGTGATGCTGATGGAATGAAACCGCAAATTAATAAGCTCGGTTCTACGGCATGGCAAAAGAAGAAGCAGTCTATTCAAAAAAGAATACATGATATTTCAAAAGAACTTATTGAATTATATGCTAAGAGAAATCAAACCGTTGGTGAGGCTTATGTTGATTATCCTGAAGAGGAAATTTTTGCTAAGTCCTTTATATACGATGAAACAAGGGATCAAGCGCGAGCAATACATGATGTTTTGCATGATTTAGATTCTACTGTACCTATGGATCGATTACTTTGTGGTGATGTAGGTTTTGGAAAAACTGAAGTTGCTTTTCGGGGAATGTTTAAGACTGTTTGTAATAATCATCAAGTTATGTATCTTTGTCCAACAACAATTTTGTCTAAACAGCAGTATGAATCTGCACTTGACCGTTTTAAAGATTATCCGGTTGAGATCGCTTTGTTAAACCGTTTTACAACACCTAAAGAAGTAAAACGAATTTTGCATGATTTGGAATTAGGAAAAATTGATATTGTTTTTGGGACGCATCGTCTATTAAGTGATGATGTTAAATTTAAGAGATTGGGTTTACTTATTGTCGATGAAGAACAACGATTTGGTGTAACGCATAAAGAAAAAATTAAGAAATATAAAAATGATGTTAATATACTTACCCTTTCCGCTACACCGATTCCTAGAACTCTTAAGATGGCTTTATCGGGCCTTAGAGATTTATCAATTATTGATACGCCACCTATTAATCGGTATCCAGTTCAAACTTATGTAGTTGCAGAAAGTGATTTGCTTATAAAAGATGCAATTTATAAAGAATTGGCACGTGGAGGACAAATATTTATTTTATATAATCGAATTGATTCTATTGAAGATATTTTATTTAAACTAAGAAGACTTGTTCCTGAAGCTCGTATTCGTTATGCTCATGGCAGGATGAATAAACAAGAATTAGATACTATTATGGAAGATTTTATTGATCAAAAGTTTGATGTTTTGTTAAGTACAACAATTATTGAAACAGGTATTGATATTCCTAATGCAAATACATTAATTATTTATAACGCGGATTATTTTGGTTTGAGTCAACTTTATCAGCTTCGTGGAAGAGTCGGAAGAAGTAATAAAATAGCTTATGCTTATTTAATGTATCAGAAAAATAAAATGCTTAATGACATTGCAGTCAAAAGATTACAAGCTATTCGTGATTTTACGGAATTAGGTAGTGGATATAAAATTGCAATGCGAGATCTGTCTATTCGTGGAGCGGGTGATATTTTAGGAAGTGAGCAAGCTGGTTTTGTTGATTCAGTTGGAATTAGTTTATATATGAAAATGATTGAAGAAGAAATGAAACGGTTAAAAGGTGAGGAAGTTATTGAAGAAGATTCTAAAGAGTCATTAATAAATGTAGAAACACATATTACGAAAGAATATGTCGAAGATGAATCCGTACGTATTGAAATTCACCAAATGATTAATGAAATTGATTCTTATGAAAAATTAGAAAATGTAAAATCACAGTTAGAAGATCGTTTTGGAATGGTTACAAAAGAGATGGAAATTTATATGTATGAAGAGTGGTTTGAAAAATTAGCTGAGCGTTTAAAAATAACGGATGTACGTCAAACTGATCGAAACATTACTATCGTGTTACCTGAAGAAGTTTCCTCAAAAATTAAAGGAGATAAACTCTTTTTGGAAGCATATAGTATTAATCCTAAATTTCAATTAAAGTATGAAAATAAGAAAATATATCTTTCTTTAAATCTTTTACAATTAAAAACTCATTTTATTTTTGATGTTGTAAAACTTATTCAGAAAATTGCTTTGGATTTAGAAGTATAATTTTTTGAAAATGCACCAGAATATTTTTAGAATGGAGTGAGTTTCGGAGTGAAAGATACTGGTGTTATAAGAAAGATTGATGAGTTGGGACGAATAGTTATTCCAAAAGAAATTCGAAGAAGTCTTGGAATTCGTGATGGAGAAAATTTAGAAATATTTGTTAAAGATTCGGGTATTTGTTTGCAGAAGCACTCTAGATTATTAAATTATCAGGAATTAGCTAATTCTTTATGTTCAGTGGCTTATGAGGTTATGGGATATAAGATTTTAATGTTTGATCGTGAAGAAGTCCTTGCTTCTTTTGATAATGTTTATAAGCACATTTCTTTAACACAAAAATTAGAAAAAATGTTAGAGGGAAGAGAATGTTATGAATCCGTTATGCGTGAAAGTCTTTTAGAAGAAGTTCAACCCTGTTACTATTATGTTGTTCCCATTATTCTTTCAACAGATGTAGTCGGACTTCTTGTAATGATAAGCGAGACATCTTTTTCTGAAGAACAGAAACGTTTTTTAAAGTTTTTAGCTCAATTATTAGTTAATAAAATTGATGTATTATAAGGCACTTTTGGTGCTTTTTTTGTGTTCTATTGTAATTGACCAAATTCAAAATCTGTGATAGAATACCTTAAAATTTAGTAAGAGAGTGTTTTATTATGGAAAAGCAATATGCTAAGTTTACTATGATTGATGAAGATTTTACGTGTGATGTATGTGGAAGTTTCGTAAAAGCATTAGGCTATACAGCTCGAGATCATTGTCCTAATTGTTTATGTTCTAAACATGTTGATGTAAATCCCGGTGATAGAGCTTGTAGTTGTCATGGAATTTTGGAACCGGTTGCTATTGAGCTTGGAAAAAAAGGTGAATATAAAATAGTTTATATTTGTACTACGTGTGGTATGATCAAAAAAAATAAAGTCGCGAATGATGACAATATGGATTTAATTATTCAAATAATGAGTAATCCAACAAAATATTAAATTGTTGACATTTTATTAATCTATGTTAAAATTAGTTTAATCAATGTTGAAGGAAAGAGTATATATTAAGGCTTTTATAGAGAGTTTACGTTTGGTGAAAGTAAATAAAGTTTTTTTATAGAAGATGGCTCCGGAGTTGAATCGCTTTCATCAGCGTTAACAGATAAAGTGCATGAATAAATCATGAAATAAGGTGGTACCACGGGTTTGCTCGTCCTTATATTCATGATTTTTTTAATTTTTATTAGAAAAGAGGAGAGAATATGGAAAAGTATTATATCACAACGGCAATTGCTTATGCTTCTGCTAAGCCTCATATTGGAAATACTTATGAAATTGTTTTAGCAGATGCTATTGCGCGTTATAAAAGATTAAAAGGTTTTGATGTATATTTTCAAACAGGAACAGACGAACATGGTGAGAAAATTGAACAAAAAGCGCTTGCAGCTCATCAAGAACCACAGGAATATGTAGATAATGTTTCGCAGGAAATTAAACGAATTTGGGATTTGATGAATACTAGTTATGATAAATTTGTTCGTACAACTGATAAAACTCATAAAGAGGTAGTTGGTCGTTTATTTGAAAAACTATATAATCAAGGAGATATTTATTTAGATCGTTATGAAGGCTGGTATTGTACACCTTGTGAATCTTTTTGGACGGAAACGCAGTTAGTAGATGGTAAATGTCCTGACTGTGGACGAGAGGTAACCAAAAGAAGTGAAGAAGCATATTTCTTTAAATTGTCTAAATATCAAGATAGATTAATTCAGTATATTGAAGATCATCCAGACTTTATTCAACCTGAATCGCGTAAAAACGAAATGATTAATAATTTTTTGAAACCAGGATTACAAGATTTATGTGTTTCACGGACAACTTTTGACTGGGGAATACGTGTTCCATTTGATGATAAGCATATTGTTTATGTTTGGATCGATGCTTTGTCAAATTATATTACCAATATTGGATATGATGTTGATGGGGGCGACGAGAATTTCAAAAAGTGGTGGCCTGCTGACTTACAATTAGTAGGTAAGGATATTATTCGTTTCCATACCATTTATTGGCCTATTTTATTAATGGCATTAGATATTCCTTTACCAAAAAAAGTGTTTGGTCATCCTTGGCTTTTAATGAATAATGATAAAATGAGTAAAAGCAAGGGAAATATTTTATATGCCGATGAGTTAGTTGATTTATTTGGAGTAGATGCAGTACGTTACTATTTACTTCATGAAATCCCTTTTGCCAGTGATGGAACTATTTCTTATGAACTTATTATGGAACGTATTAATAGTGATTTAGCAAATGTATTGGGTAATTTAGTAAATCGAACTATTTCGATGGCTAATAAATATTTTGGAGGATCTATTTCTAATAAGAAAATTTCTGAAGAAGTAGATCAACCATATCTTCAATTGTTAAATTCTTTAGAAGAACGTGTTGAAAATAAAATGGCTCGTTTAGAAATTGGTCTTGCTTTAGATGAAATTTTCGATACTTTACGTGCTAGTAATAAATATATTGATGATACAATGCCATGGGCTTTAGCTAAGAATGAAGCAGAGTTGGATCGATTAGAAACTGTATTATATAATTTATTAGAAGGTATTCGTGTTTGCTCTATTTTTCTAGAACCATATTTACCAGATACTGCTAAAGAAATTCAAAGACAATTAGGTTTATCAGAGAGAACAATGCAATATGTTTCGACAAATTCTTATCAAGTGACCGAACCAACACCTTTATTTATGAGAATAGATATTCCTAAAAAATTAGCTGAAATTTTAGATAATAAGGAATAAATATGTTTGTAGATACGCATTGCCATTTATATAATGAATATTATTCTTCTATAGAGGAAGAAATAACTGCTTCTAAAAAATTAGGAATTGGTACTTTTATTGTTGCTGGATGTGACAGAAAAAGTAATGCTGAAGTGATGGAGTTAATTCAAAAATATCCAGAGATTTATGGTACTTTAGGTATTCATCCGGAGTTTGTTCATGATTATCGTGAAGAGGATTTGAAATTTTTAGAGGAAAATTTAAAGAACTCTAAGATTGTTGCTATCGGTGAAATTGGCCTAGATTATCATTATGAAAAAGAAAGTAAAGAAGAGCAAAAAAAATTATTTACTTATCAACTTGAGATCGCTAAAAGAAATCAGTTACCTGTGGTTATTCATTCTCGTGAGGCAACGGAAGATACAATTACTATTTTAAAACAATACCCGGAGGTTAAAGGTGTAATTCATTCTTTTTCGGGCAGTTTAGAGGTGGCAAATATTTATATCAAAATGGGATATAAATTAGGAATCAATGGCGTGGTTACTTTTAAAAATAGTCATTTGAAAGAGTTATTACCTTCTATATTATCTTCTATTATATTAGAAACAGATAGTCCTTACTTAACTCCTCATCCGCATAGAGGTGAAAAAAATTCTCCGCAAAACATTTCTTTAATTGCTGATTTTATTTGTGAATATTTAAAGATATCTAAAGAACAACTTTTAAAAATTACCAATGAGAATGTAAAGAGCGTTTTTGACATTTAGCTATAGGTGTGATATCATGTCTTTATAAGACGAGGTGTTAAGATGGTAAAAGTTAAGAAAAAAATCTGTCTTACAATACAGCTAATTTTATTATTCTTATTTGTTCTTATAGCTAATGTGAGTACAACAAAAGAATATTCTACGGTATCTAATAATGCAAGTAATCGTGTGATTAATCTATCTACAATGGCTTTAAAATTAGAAGAAGATATCCAAAATGATTTATATAGTGCTAAAGATACATTTACTGGAGATATAACTGGTTACGGTGCCAATTGTCCTTTATGTAGTGGTAATTTAGCTTGTTCTCGTTATTATGTTAAAGATGGAACAACGACATATCCAGATGAGGAATATGGAACAGTACGAATTGTAGCTTCTTCAAGTAATTTACCATGTGGTTCTATTGTTCGATTTGAACTTCCTAACATATCTTCTGAACCTATTATTGCGATTGTTTTAGATCGTGGTGTTTTAGGAAATGATTTAGATTTATTAATGCCAAGTGAAGAAGATGCTTACAAATATGTCGGTCGAAAAACAAAAAGTTATGATGTATTAAGGTTTGGCTATTAAAAGTTCGTCTGTTTAGATGGACTTTTTTCTTTGAAATATGATATTATTTAAACGGATTTAGGTGATTATATGAGCAATATTCTGGCAAAAAAAAGTTTGGGTCAAAATTTTTTGAAAGATGAAAATATTTTAAAAAAAATTGCTGATGAAATATCGGTAACAGAAAAAGATTTGCTTATTGAAATTGGTCCAGGAACAGGTGCTTTAACTAAATATTTAGTAAAAAAAGGGTGTGATGTTCTTTGCTATGAAATTGATAGGCGAATGGAAAGTATTTTGAAGCCTTTAATTCATTCAAACGTTCAAATTATTTTTGATGATTTCTTAAAAAGAGATTTAACTAAAGATATAAAGAAGAAGTATGACAATATTTATGTTGTGGCTAATATTCCTTATTATATTACCACGCCGATTATTGAACATTTGATAAAAAGTGAAATTGTTATTGAACAGATGGTTTTACTTGTTCAAAAAGAGGTAGCTCTTCGCTTTGTAGCAAAGCCTAAAACAAAAGATTATAGTTATTTTAGCTTATATTTACAACATTATTATTCTATTAAAATTCTTTTTGATGTGTCTCCTCAATCTTTTGTGCCATCACCTAAAGTTACGAGCTCCGTTGTTAAATTTGTTAGAAAGCCATCTGTTGTGTTACTTGATGAAGAAAAGTTTTTCTTGTTTTTAAAGGCAGCTTTCAGTCATAAAAGAAAAACTTTACGAAATAATTTGTCCGAATATTCTTGGGAAAAGATTTGGGAACTATTGGTGAAAAAAGGGTATTCTCAGACAGTCCGAGCTGAGGAAATTTCTTATGTTGATTTTGTAGATATTTTTAAAGAGATAGATAGCTAGTAAAGTTTTACTAGTTTTTTTCATATATTTTTTTAGGTGAAGAAGAATGACATTCCAAGTAGGAGATCTTGTTACAAGAATCAGTTATAATCATGATGTGGTTTTTAAGATCTTGAATATTCGTGGAGAAGTAGCCTATTTAAAAGGAGTTCAAGTTCGACTTTATGCTGATGCTCCTTTAGAAGATTTGATGCATTATGTAAAAGAAGATCGTGATGAGGAAGAAGATGTTCTTATTTTACCTGAAGCGTCAGATCGGGGTGATTTTTTTTATTTACCCGGAAAAGTTTTACATATAGATGCTGATGAAGATTACTTAAAGAGATGCCTAGATTTTTATAAAAGAAATAAAGTTCTAGCTATTGGTAAGAAAGTCGAAGAACGAGAAATTCCTAAACAAATTCGCAATTTGTTACTTGAGTATCAACCTGATATTGTCATTATTACAGGTCATGATGCATATTATCCTAAAAAGGGTGGTATTCACGACACGAAGAATTATAAGAATTCTGAAAATTTTATAAAAGCAGTAAAAGAAGCTAGAAAATATGAAAAAAGTCATGAAAAACTGGTGATTATTGCTGGTGCTTGTCAGAGTAATTATGAAGAATTAATTAAAGCTGGAGCAAATTTTGCGAGTTCTCCTAAAAGAGTGAATATTCATGCTTTAGATCCGGCTATTATTGCAACTGTACTTGCCATGAGTGAAAGAAATAAACAAATTGATTTAGTTAAACTTTTATCACGAACGAAATATGGTGCGAGTGGTATGGGTGGAATAATAAGCAATGGAATGATGTATGTTGGATTTCCAAGGTGAAGGAGGATTATGAATCTCGATATAGTTAGAGAAAAAATTGCTAGTTATTTGCATCGTAATGTAACGGTAAAAGTGTATGGTCTTCGTAATAAAAACTTTGAATATTATGGAGTAGTAACCGGCGTATATCCTTATGTTTTTACAGTTTTAGTTAATGGAACTCAAAAAAGTTTTAATTATTCCGATGTGATAATTGGCGATGTTGTTGTTAAATTAGCGTAAATTACTTGAATTTTACCTTTTTATGCTATACAATAGGTATAAGTTAGTTGACTTTAGAAGGAGTGTAAATGATGAAAATTACATCTGTAAGTGTTCGTAAGATCACAAAAGAAAATTCAAGATTGAGAGGAATTGCATCTGTTTTAATTGATGATGCTTTTGCTATTCATGATATCCGTATTATTGAAGGCGATAATGGATTATTTATTGCAATGCCAAGTAGAAAAACGGCTACTGGCGAATACAGAGATGTTTGTCATCCAATCAATCCAGATGTTCGTGCTATGTTTACTGATGCAATTTTAGAAGAATATAACAAGCAAGATTCTGAAGAATAATTCTAGGAAACTAGAATTTTTTTTGCGTGAATATTTTTTTCTTTTTAACATATACTTTTTTAGGTGATCATTGTGGAAACAGAAAAGAATATTCCATTAGTACCAGCAAATCATGAAGTGAAAATTATAGATCGTCGTGAGATTTATATTACCGGAGTAAAAAAAATTAGTAGTTTTGATAATGAAGAATTTTTGTTAGAAACAACTATGGGTGTTTTGCTATTAAAAGGAAGCGGTTTAGAAATATTAAAACTAGATACTCATGATGGCAATGTCCGAATTAAAGGAAAAATTAATAGTTATCAATACTTAGAGAACGGAAAGACTAAAGCTAAAGAAGAAAGCTTTATGGCTAAATTATTTAAATAATGGATGAGATAGTTCAGTTATTATCGTTTCTTTTTTCCTTTTTATTTGGCTTTGGTTTTCATATTATGACAAGGTGGCATTTTAAAATTACGGAAACATATTCTACCTTGCTTAAATATGTAACAACTATTCTATTTGTTATTAACATTGTTTTATTTTATGTTTATATTATGTATCATTTAAACGATGGTGTTTTACATATATATTTTTTACTATTTGTAGCATTTGGCTTTTTAATGTTCGATTTTGTTCAAAAACATGTAAAGTTGCCTGGTTTTTTGTCATCTAAAGTTGAAAAAAATATTCACTAGTGTTATAGTGTGTTACAAGAGTATGAATAGGTGACGAAAGATGAGAAAAAAGAAAGGTACGGCTAAAGCTAAAAAAAGATTTTTGTTTTTATCTGTTTTTTTCGTGGGATTAGTAGCGCTTTCAGTCGTTTCTATTTTTCGTGATTGGATTCAGATAATGAGCAACAAACAAGAAATAGCTAGTTTAACTAGTTATTATGATGATCTGCTTTCTGAAGAAGAAAGCTTAACAAGTGAAGTTACTAAGTTACATGATCCAGATTATGTTGCGCGTTATGCTAGAGAAAAATATATGTATTCTTTACCTGGTGAGTTTATTATCAAACTTCCTGAAGATTCTGAATAGAAAGTTTTTCTTTCTTTTCTTTTTTTTCTGTCTTAAAATATAGGAAGTGGTATTTATGGAGAAATTTTGTCATATAAAATTGTTTGATTTACAATTAAATGGGGAAATGTTACTTAATGATTTTTCTCTTTCTTTTGTATCTTTAAAGAGTGTTTGTTTGTTAGGGGAAAGTGGTTCTGGTAAATCTGTTCTTTTAAGAGCATTAGCAAAAAATCCGTCACTTTTTCAAACAAATGGTAAAATTTCTTTTTATTTTTTAGAAAGTTTAGATGCTCGCGATTGGAAAACAGAAATAAATTTTCAAAATTTTGATTTAGAAACTAAAGAATATTTGGAAAAATTTTTAAAATCTCCTTTTGCTTCACAAAGATATGCACTTATAAGAAAAGTATTAGAACAACCCGATTTTTTGTTTTGTGAAAGTCTATCTTCTATTTTATCTTTAAAAGAATTGAGTTTCTTTTTAGAATTTTTAAAAAAGAGAGGAATTTCTCTTTTCTATGTTACAAATCAAATAGAAGAAACACCAATGTTTGATTATTTACAAGTTATAAAAAGCGAAAAAATTGCGATTGAAGGACCAATGTTGTCGGTATTGCAAGAAGAAAAATTAATGAAGAGATTGGGCTTTTCTTTGCCTTTTTATGTAAATATGAGCATTCAATTACAATATTATGGTGTTGTAGATAAAATTTGTTTATCTAAAGAAGAATTGGAGGAAGAAATATGGAAATCCAATTAGATAAGTTTAAAAATTCTAAAACTTTTTCAATTTTAGTAAATTATCCGGAAAAATTGAAAAATGTAAAGACTACCTCTTCTTATGGTTATGTAACTAATGAGTATCATCATGATAAAATATCAGCTGTAGAATTTTTAAAAAAATTTAGTCTTTTTTCAGAAGAGAAGATTCTTCAAGCCTTACAATTAGTAAAATTGAAATCTTCCATTTTCTATGTGTCTATGCAGACTTTAACCAGATTAGAGCAGAAAAAAGTTGAGCTAGCTTTAGCTTTATTATTGCAGTCAAAAGTGTTGATATGTGAATATTTTTTTGAAGAAATGTCTTATAATGAACAAGATTATTTTAAAAGATTGTTTAGAAATATGATGCATAAAAAGAATGTTTCTATTATTTTGATAGAAAAAAATATGAATTTTGTTTGTGAAACTGTGAAATCTTTTTATTTATTTACTTCTAATGGAAAATATAAATTTATTGAGGATTTTTATAATGAGGAAATATATCAATATGTACAGATGCCTTTTACAGTAGAGCTTGTAAAATACTTGGAATCTTGTGGTCATAAAATTGATCATGATGTTACTTTTAATGAAACTTTAAAAGCTATTTATCGAGGTGTCGAAAGTAAAAATTGAAGCTTTAAAA
>CALVMI010000054.1 GCA_944345045.1 uncultured Bacilli bacterium
AGTTATAATGAAAGCAACTTATGTTTTTGGCCATAGAAATCCGGATACAGATAGCGTTTGTTCGGCTATTAGTCTTTCTTATTTAAAAAATCAATTAGGAGACGTTACTGTTCCAAGAGTTCTAGGACATATTAATAAGGAAAGTAGTTTTGTTTTAAATCATTTTGGAGTAAAAGAACCCGGATATCTTAACAATGTTAAGGTTCAACTTCGTGATGTATTTTATCATAAGGGAGTTATGTTAGATGAACTTGTATCTATAAAAGAAGTAGTTGATTTTATGCAAGAATATCATTGTACGGCTTTACCAATTGTCGATAAGAATAAAAAATTGAAAAGTTTAATTACTTTAAAAGAAGTAGCAATGATGTTTATTGAAAATTCTAAGAATCATTTAGTTACAAGTTATGATTTATTGTTAAAATCCTTAAATGGACGAGAGATTTTAAGATTTAAAGATGAATTTGATGGAGATACTTTTGCAAGTTCTTATCAAACTCAAACCTTTATCGAAAAAGCTCCTTTAAAAGAAAATGATATCTTAATTGTAGGAGACCGATACAAAGTTTTAAAACATGGTATCACTTCTAAAGTAGATTTAATCATTTTAACAAATAATTGTGAATTAGAAGAAGAGCTTTATAATTTAGCTTGTGAAAATCATGTTAGTGTTATTTCTAGTTCACTTGATACATATAATACATGTAATCAAATTGCTTTGAGTAATTATGTTAAAACAATTTTGGTAAATCAACATCCAGCTGTTGTTCATGACTTGGATTATTTAACGGATTTTATAGCTGACGCTACTAAACTTGGTTTTACAAATTATCCACTTTTAAACAAGAAGAATGAATGTTTAGGGCTTATTCGAGTTACGGATGCAGGAAAGTTTGAGAAAAAGAAAGTTATACTAGTTGATCATAATAATTTGGAACAAAGTGTTCCTGGTATTGATGAGGCTAATATTATAGAAATTATAGATCATCATAATTTAGGCGCGATTGGTACTAGTATTCCAATTAATGTTCGATGTATGCCGGTTGGCTCTACTTGTACAATTTTGTATCAACTATATCTAGAGAAAAATGTTTCTATTCCAAAAGATATTGCTGGCTTAATGCTTTCAGCTATTTTGTCTGATACACTTATTTTAAAAAGTCCAACTACGACGGAAAGTGATCGAATTGCTGTAAAAGCTTTATCCGCTATTTGTGGAGAAGATTATAAGTCATATGGTTATGAAATGCTAAAAGCAGGTAGTAGTGTATCTGGCATGGATGTTGAAGATATTATTTACCAAGATTTCAAATCTTATAAAGTAGGTAATGAAAGTTTAGGAATTAGTCAAGTTATTACCATGGATTTTGATTCGATTAAAGAACACATTGAGGAATATGTTGATAAGTTAAATGAAATTTCTAAGGGTGACTATAGTACTGTTACTTTATTTATTACGGATATTATCAAAAATGGATCTTACGTTTTATATAATGATCAATCTAAACATATTGTTGAGGATAGCTTTGATTTAGAAAATTTAGAGCAGGGTACTTTTATTCCAAATTTAGTTTCTCGTAAAAAACAAATGTTACCAAAGATTATGGAGTCTTTAGAAAGAAATAATTAAAAGAGTTATTGATGTTAATTCAATAACTTTTTTTTAGTTACTTTTAGAATTTTTTAAAGCAAATACTTTTGGATAGAATTTTGATCTAAACCAGTTATTTGTTCCATACTTTTTAAATCATAATTTAGTTTTTGCATTTTTCTAATGATATAGGCGTTTTTCTCTTCGCGACCTTTTTCACACCTTCTTTTAAACCTTCATCTCTGGCTTCTTCTTTCCATTTGGCCTGATGAAAAATATTATGATTTGTATTTATATAGTACAAATAGATACCAATTTAAAGATAGAATACTAGGAGATGCAACTGGTGAAATAGGACCTTTTAGGCAAATAGAATTTTTGGATACATATAGTTTGCAAATAAGCAGTTGGTACAGTGATTCTATATTTCGTTGGGTTATTGCTGGATGGTGGTTTCAACGTGGAGGAGCATATTATGATGGATATGGAGGTGGCATTTTTCAAAATACGTCTTATAATGCAACAGCAGTTTGGGATTGTTCCTTTCGTCTCATTCTAACACCAAGCTAATTATTTTGCTTTGCTACTTTGAAAAATGATAGCTAGATAGATAAATAAGACAATCGTTGATGAGCCTCCGTAACTAATGAATGGAAGAGGTATGCCAATAATTGGAAAAATACCGATGTTCATACTAATATTTATAATTTGACTTAGAATAAAAATGGTTAAGAAAGAATATAAAAAGAGTTTATATTCTTTTTTCTTGATTTTCTTTTCATAATTTATGAAATAGAAGTCTAAACATAAAAATGAAAGTAAAATTAAAATATTGCCAAATATTCCTAAAACGTTGCTAGTTAGAGAAAAAGCAAAATCGGTTGGAGCTTCTGGAATATATATTCCTGTTTTTGCTAAAGAAAATTTGAAAAAAGGAGCGCTTCCTATAGCAATTAAGGCATTTTCAATTTGCATACCACTTCCAAGGGTAAATAGTCTTTCGACACGGTAGAAAAATGAAGTTCCAATTAATGAAATTAAAAGATCTTTTTCTAGAAAATATAAATAGAAAAATCCTCCTATACCTAGTATAACTAGACTTCCTAAGATGATAAACCAACGTTTATGTAAGTGTGAATTCCATAGTAAAACTAAAGTGATGAAAAAGTAAAATAAAATGGCTCCTGTATCTGGTTCTAAAAAAACCAAAATTGTTGGAAGCAAAAAAATTAATAAGACATACATCAGAAATTTTGCTTCATCCCAAAAACTAAAAAACCTTTTTCGACTACATAAATGAGCTAAATAAAGAGAATAAGATATTTTCATAAATTCACTTGGTTGAATATTAAAATAATGTAGATCAATCCATGCTCTAGCGCCATTTATTTCCTCGCCAATAAATAAAACAAGAATTAGAAGTAGTAAATTAAATATGTAAAGAAAAATACTGTTTTTAAATAACCAATTGATGGGAAAAAATTTCATTACAAAAAGAACGACTAAGCCAATAATAAACCATAGAAGTTGTTTTTCAAAACTATTAGCATATATGTCGCTTATATACCCAGCATGTATCATTAGTAGTAGACTTATACTAAGTAAAATACAAAAGGGAATGATAAAAAAAGGATTTTTCCAAGCCAATTTCTTTTTCATATTTTTATTATGGTACAAGAATCTTTAATTTAATCATAAAATAAAATAGAGAGGGGAATATATATGAAAGAGTTACCTAAAGTTTTTGTAAGTCCTATTGAAAAGAAGATTGACAATAATAAGAATCTATTTTATAGTCGTCTTTTAGGAGATCGTAAAGATACAAAAGATATATTAAAGGAAATAGATTCTATTTTTCATAGTAAAAATTTTGTCTATAAAAGTAAAGTAGAAATTACGACTAAAGATGGAGTTTTTGAAGAAGTTATTGTAGGTAGAACAGGCACTTCACTTTTAACTATGGATGGAAAATCTATTTTAATTACAGAAATAAAAGATATTAAAAAAATTTAAAAAAAATTCCTCATATGGAATTTTTTAACTTTTTTGACCAAGTAATTGATCAATATATTTCTTTAATTGTTTTGCATCTTTGCCAAAAATGATTTTTAATTGATTATCAATCTCGACAATTCCTTTAGCGCCTAATTTGGTAATAGCCTCTTTGTCAACAATAGATACATCTTTTAAAATCACTTTAAATCTTGACATGTTGCATTCGGCATTTACAATGTTGTCTTTACCACCTAAGTAACCTAAAAGCTTATTTGCTGCTAAATGAAAATCTTTTTGCATGATTTTTACTACAATTAGAGAAATAAAAATCAAAACAAGAATAATAATTGCATAAATTAACCATTGATCCATAATATCAACCTCATAAAAATTATACTATATATTTTTGAAAAATGCACGTATTTTGAAAATTCACATAAATTATTAGTGAGAATACAGGAAAGGGGAATATATTATGTGTAATAATGACGGGACAACTAATTGCATCTCTGAAATTCTAAATGTTATTTTGGTTTTGCAACAAAACGCTTGTCCAAATTCATGTTTAGATTCATGCGATCGTCCAGTATTAGGTGGTGGCCCAAATTGCTTAATTTGCAACACTAGACCAATTCAAATTTATACATGTGGATCAAACGGCGTTGCGCTTTCTATGCCTACAACAAAAGATCCAGTTACCGGTGGAACAACTTCTTCAGTATTTCGGGTAGAAAAAGTGGATAACAATTGTTGTACTTGCCGTGTGTTAGAAGATAATCCAGATACAACTAGTTTAAATCCATATGTAGCAACAAATTCATTCTTTACGATCAATTTAGATTGCGTTTGTTTAATTCGTTGTCTATCTGATACGTATGTGGAATGTGTTTAGAAAAGAAGTGAAAACTTCTTTTTTTTTATGATTTCCTATGCTATAATTTAAAAAGAATAGGTGATCATAATATGTTAGATGAATTACAAAAAGAAACACAACTTTTACTTGTGCAAAATAAAGATCCAGATAAAAAGACAGTTGATTTTAAAAGACAATTAGAAAAAATAGAAAATCTTATTGTTCGAATCGCCGCGACTGATTCCATTGAATCTTATGATGATCGTCGAAAAAATATGGAAAAATTGCAGGCGTGGTTAAATAAGAATTCAGAGTTTATTGATGCATGTAGATTAATATATAAACAAATGGAAGAGAATGCTGCATGGAAAGAAAAAGAATGTAAGGTGCTTTTGCACTATGTTACTATTTTTTTTGAACGTAAAGAAAGTCTAGATCTTACCTCTGGAAATATTGCAAGTCAAATTACGAATCTTCATAATATTTTGATAAAATTAAACAAATGTTACCAAATGGTTTTTCAAGTAAAGGAAGATTTAATTTCTGAAAGTATTTTGCCAATGAAAAAGAATGTGGATATGTCTTTAGAAGAATATCAACAAATGGTTCGTGATTTTTTTGCTCGTGAGGAATTCCAAAAACAAGAAATGATGAGATTAAAAGAGGAAGAAGAGAGAGAAGAAAAATTTGCTCAAAAGGTGAGAGAACCAATTGTCACTACTACACCAATGTTTGATGTGAAAATACCTGATTTTTTGCAAGAATATATTGATCAAAGTACGCAGGAGAAAATTTTTGAAAGAAAACAAAATTTTGAATTGTATCTAGATAAGTTATATCGTCAGATGGATTGGTATGAAAACTTAAAAAATACTGATCCTGTGTTTTATGAAAATACGAAAATGGAACAACAAATGGTTGCTGAGGAAATTAATAGATTACACACTGTTTCACATGAAGATTTGGAAAATACAAAAAAAGATTTAAATATTCCAGCTGCTTCAATGGATATATATTCAATCTTACAATATTTAGTTTTGCATAAACCCTATCCTAAAGAGAATTTTGTTTTAAAAGAATATCCAAATTTAGCTGAGAAAGAAATTCAATTAATGGATATTCGTCGAGAAGGAAAACCATATTCTTATAAAAGAAGAACTTTGCCGAATATTACTGAGTTCATAAAGAAAATACGACGCGCGCTTGTAGCTGCAGCACTTTTAGTTACTTTTACTCCTAATTTGGAAACAGAAGCCTTTCTTTCTAATGATTTGTTAGTTGAATCTGAATCGCCTATTGATTTTGACTATTTTATAAATTTAGGAGACGCGATTGTTTTAAACAGTTATACAGTATTTTCATATACTGATGGTTTTGCAGATCAAAATAAGGAATCTGTAAAGAAAATTCCTTTATATGCGCCAGATATTCCAAGAACTGTTGAAAGGCTCTTTTTGGTTCATGATAATGAGATTATTGAAGTTCAGTCTGCTTCTGAACGAAATTATTATTTAGAATTGGGATATGTTCCTTTCAGTGTTGGAACTTTTGATGGCTTTTATAAAGTTTCCGATGTGACAGTCATTAAAAAGGAGAAGAATTTATCATGATAGATGAAAATTTTGATATAATTATGATGGATGATAAAGAATATGTTGTTATCGAAAAATTTTCTATAGAAGATAAGAACTATTTTGTTTTAAATGAAATAGATGGTGATACTTTGTTAAATACCCGTTTTATTTTAAGAGAGGCCGATGGTTTATTATATTCTATTGATGAGGAAGAAGAAAAAAAGAAAGTCGAACAATTTTTGCTTAAAGAGATTATGGAATAGCTTTAAGCTTTTTTTATGAAAAAAGAAACGAGAAATTCGTTTCTTAGTTATTCGTAATTATATAGACGATATAGGGAGATGGATGGCATATTTAAAAATCTGATGCTTATATTTTCAGTTCCAATTCCATTTGAGACATACATAGTACTTTTATTTGATGTAAACATTCCTCTTGTATAGTCTCCAACATTTTCTTTTTTTATTAGGCCACCATAATAAGGGATATTTATTAGACCACCAAGAGAATGACCTGCTAAAACTAAATTTGCTTCATTTTGAACATTTGTAAAAATAATGGGTTCATGTGTTAATAAAATTTGATAATATTCATTTTCAGTTTCTGTTTGAAAAGCCAATGTATAATCTGGAGTATTTCGACTAATTGAAGAAATACCGCTTAAATAAATTGGTGTGGTACCTTCATAATAAATGGGAATATTTTTATTTTCTAAAATGGTAAAACCTGCTTCCGTCATAATTTCTTCATAGAGTTTAATATTTAAATAATCACTATCACCTTTAATGGCATATTTACCAATAGAAGCGGATGTTTTTTTTAATGCTTCTTTTAAAAAAGAAACATTTTCCTCGGATAAATTAATATATGCATCAAATAAATCACCGGTAAATGCAAGAATATCTGGTTTATTTTTATTAATTTCTTCGACTACTTTTTCTACTTCTTTTTCATTGGTCGTTCTTCCAAAATGAATATCTGAAAATTGAACAATTTTAAAACCATTGAAAGAATCGGGAATCGATGTATTTATTACAGCGTATTCTTTAGTAGTTAACAGTTTTGGCTCAATAAAGAACATATAGCAAGTAAGTAAAATGATTACTATTAATATAAAGATGCCGATTTTTGGTAAAACACCTAATTTTTTCTTTTCTTCTTGTGCTTTTTCTTCCATATTAGCCGCCTATAAGAACTAAAACTACACTTAATGTGTTATGTAGCATATGTGCAAATACACTTGTATAAATGTTATCCGTTTCTAAGTATGCTTTACCAAAGAAGTAGCCAAAACCACTGTAAGGAATAAGAAATAAAAGTTGTGTCCAAACAAAGTTTTCAGTTAAAGAAGCAAGTAGATGAACACTTCCAAATAATAAAGAAGTAACAATTAAGAAAACTGTTTTGTTTTTAAATGCTCCTTTAAAATTTTTTCTAAATAATATTTCTTCAATAAATGGTCCAAGAATAGTCATAGATATTACTGAGAAAAAAGGAAAAGCATCAATTGTCATTCTGTTTCCAGCTTCATTAGCAGCTAGACTATTCGTAATAGCAATAATAATTGAATTTGTAATAAGCATGAAAAGTAATCCTTCGATCCAATATATTACACTTTTACGACCATAATTTTTAAAATTTTTAATAAAGCTTTTTAATTCAGTAAATAAACTTTGACGATAAATAGAGAGAATAAGAAAAATGGTTAAGATATAGATGCAGATGTTCGCTAAGATATAAATATTTGAATTTATTAAATTAAGTGAAAAAGCATCAAACAAGAGAACAACTAATTCTGGAATAATTATCATATAAGCTAAAATAATTAAAATAGCTAACCCAAGTTTGGCAAAATTAATTTGATTAAAAAAATCTTTTATCATATTATCACATCCTTTAAAAAATATATCATAAAGAAGTTAGAATATCAATTGCAAAAAGGTTAGTTAGACGTTATAATTAAAAAGAATAGGGAGGCGTTTTAGATGAAAAAAAATGGAATTGTTCTTGTAGTGTCTCTTGTTATTACTGCTTTTTTTCTTTTTCTTTCTATTCCAAATTTCATTGAAAAAGAAAAGATTGATGAATTAATTACACGTATGGAGGTGTGGCCAGGTTTTAAAGACGATGAATAAACTTGACTTAAAAAATTAATTTGTGATACCATTTATATAGAATAGATGAGGAGAGGCAAAATGAAAGAGAGCTTGGGTAAAATTATATTTTTGCTTTTGTGTTTTTTTTCTACTACGATTTTTGTGAATGCAGAATGTAGTTATGAAGAACAAGTAAAACTTTCTGCAGAAGCTTCTAATGTTCGTGTAGTTTATGAGATTATTGAAAATACTACGGAAGAAGAACTTAAAAATTATTTATATCCTATTAATGATT
>CALVMI010000055.1 GCA_944345045.1 uncultured Bacilli bacterium
AAAGAGGGACATGGACTAGGATTATTTTCCATATTAAAGATGAAAAGCGTCAAAGTAAAAACTTCTATTCGTGGCAATAAATTTACTTGTGTTTTATTGGTAAATAAAAAATAAAAAACAATTTTATGGACTTCTTTCATAAAATATGATATATTCTAAAAGAGTAAAGGAGTATGGAGTTATGAGTGAAAATGAAATGGGAAATAATCCTAATACAACAATGCAATCACAAGAAGAGCCTATGGCTACATTAGATAAGACTATGGAGTATAAAACTTTTCAAAGCAAACAAAAAAAGAAAAAAGGCCTTTATTTGTTGCTTGGAATATTGATTGTTGCGGTGATAGGAATACTTATTTGGTATTTTGTATTTAGACCAGCAAATATTAATGTTTATGAACGGGCTGTTCGAGATTTTTTCGGTACTGTGAAACAAAATTTGAATGAAGCTAAAAATTATTCTATTGATTTTGATTATAAAACAGATGTAGTAGCATTAGATGGAAATATTGATTTTGATTCAAGTATGGAAGAGTTAGATATTTTATCTGCTTACTCACTAGGTTTTGATGTAAAGTCTGATGCTAAAAATAAAAAGTATGAAGTTGCACTTAGTTTGAATGATGCAACTGATACAGTTTTAGATGGCACGGTTTACATGATTGAAGACCAAGCTTATATTGCAAGTGAAAAACTTTATGATGGACTTTTATCTTCTGCTATAGATAGTCCTATAGATATGAGTAATATGCCATCTTATACAATTAGTACTTATCAAACTTTGGTAGAAAAGCTTGAAGATGTCATGATTCGCTTTATTAAGGAATCAGAAATCCGTAGAGAAAATATTACTAAAGAAATTGATGGTCAAAGTAGAAATGTTACTGATCATATTTTTACAATGACAGGGGCTGATGCTAAAAGATTAGTAAATGATTTTGCGACAACTCTTTTAAGCGATGAAGCTTATTTAGAAGAACTTGCTAGATTTTTAGGAATGAACGTTGCTGATTTGCGAGCTACTTTGGAAGAAATGCAAAGTACAGAAGATTTTGGCGATGGCGAGCTTACTTTTCATTTATATACTGAAGGAAAAGACAATATGCTTGTAGCCATGAGTATATATGCAGATGAAACAGAGGCATTAACGGGAACATTTAATGAAACAAATAATATTATTACTTTTTTAAATACGGATAATGGTGATGTTACTATTTCTTATAATGATACAGAATTCAAATTGTCTACAACTACTTATGGTGAGGCAACTGAGCTTGTTATAACAAGAATATCTGAAAATGAACAAGAAGTAAGTTTTACATATCCAGATGGTACATTGACTGCACGTGTATCTTTAAATAAAGAATCTGATAGCGCTATGAAAATAGCTGCTGACTTAACCGTTTCGGCGTTAAGTGAAGGTGAAATTGTTGACTTAGCAATGAATGTGGATGCTACATTAACAGTAGGTAATCAAGAAGTTGCTAATATTGACACTACTAATGCCATCGATGCTAATTCGCTAACTGAAGAACAATCTAATGAAATTTTGATGAATTTGATGAATATTTTGATGAATGAAGAACCTATTTATAATTTGATTTATGGCATTTCAACAGGTTCAAATCCATTTGCTTTGTAAAATGTTTTGACAATTAAAAAAACATTTGTTAGAATCAAGTTGTTGATGTAGATGCTGCCTTACAACCAGCGGAGTCAAATCGCTAAAAAGCGTTATAATTAAGAGGTAGAAAATTCTATGAATTAGGGTGGTACCACGGAATATCTTTCGTCCCTAGGCATAGAATTTTTTTGCTTATTGTATGGAAAGGAAAAAAATATGACATTATATGAAGATTTAAAATGGCGTGGATTAATCAAGGATATTTCTTCGCCTGATTTGGAAGAAAAATTAAATGCTGGAGGAATGACGTTTTATATTGGAACTGATCCAACTGCTGATTCTATGCATATTGGGCATTATTCGTCATTTTTGATTTCTAAAAGACTAGCTAAATATGGACATCATCCTTTATTGTTGGTCGGAGGGGCAACAGGAAGAATTGGAGATCCTAAGCCAACGGCTGAAAGAGAAATGAAAACAATTGATGAAATTACGAAAAACGCGATTGGTCTTACTAAACAAGCTGAAACGATTTTTGGTTTTGAAGTAGTAAATAACTGGGATTGGAGTAAGGACATTAATTTTATTGATTTTTTAAGAGATTATGGTAAATTTTTTAATATCAATTATATGTTAGATAAAGACATTATTAGAAGAAGATTAGATACAGGAATCACTTACACAGAATTTTCTTATATGATTATGCAAGCTTTGGATTTCTATTATTTATTTGAAAATAAAAATTGCGTTATGCAAGTTGCTGGTTCTGATCAATGGGGAAATATTACAGCTGGAATTGATTTGATTCGTAAAAAAACTGGCAAAGTGGCTTATGGCTTTACAATGCCATTAATATTAGATAAAGATGGTAAAAAATTCGGTAAAACTGAAGGTAATGCTCTTTGGCTAGATAAAGAAAAAACATCTCCTTATGAATTGTATCAATATTTAGTTAATACAGATGATAGTTTAGTTATTGATTATTTAAAAAAACTTACTTTTTTATCAAAAGAAGAAATTGAAAGCATTGAAGAAGAACATCAAAAAATGCCAGAGAAGAGAATTGCCCAACAAGAACTAGCAAAGCAAATTCTTACCGATTTACATGGTGAAAAGGAATATCTTCACGCTAAAGAAGTTTCAGAATGCTTATTTACTGGAAAAGTAGATACATTGACCGACAAAGAGATTGAAGCTGTTTTTAAAGGAGTGCCAACTTTTTCTTATGAAAATAAAGCGCTTATTGATTTGTTAGTAGAAAATCATATTGCATCTTCTAAAAGGGAAGCTAGAGAGTTTTTAGCAGGAAATGCTATAAGTGTTAATGGTAAGATTGTTACAGATGAAAATTTCTTGTTAGATAGTCAAAGAAAATATTCTATTGTTCGTCGAGGTAAGAAGAAATACTTTGTTTTTGAAAAGTTAAATTAATTAGAAATTGTCATAAATATTGTGGCAATTTTTTTGACTTTCTGTTTTCTTAAAACTATAATAGGCGATAGGTGAAATTGATGAAAAACGAAAATTTGGAAATATGCAAACAATGTCAAGGGTATTGTTGTAAAAAAAGTGGCTGTGATTATATACCTGATGATTTTCCGGAATTATCTTTAAACTTTTTACTTGCCAAATTATATGAAGGGTATATTTCTATTGTTTCTGCCCAAGATTTTAAAAGCTTACCTAATGGTCAGATTGTGAATACGCCTTTTTTGTATTTGCGAGCGCGAAATGTGAATAGACCGATTGTTGATTTGCTGTCGATGAAAACGCCATGTGCTTCCTTAACAAAAATGGGCTGTGCATTTACATATGAACAAAGACCTTATGGTGGAAAAAATCTTGTTCCTGTTCGTGATGGCATTTGTTATCCTAAAGAAGATCCTGTCGAACTGATTAAAAAATGGACGGATTATCAAAAAGTCCTTTCGCGGGCTGTTAAAAGAATAACTGGAAAAAGTGTAGATGAACAATTGAGACAAGATGTTGAACAACTTTTTTTGGATGTTTTGCTTGAAAATTTTCATGGCGTTTCAAAAAGAGAATTAGAAGAAATTGATGATTTACTTCCTGTTCTTATTCGGGCTTATCCGATAGAATTTGAAAATGCTCAAACAAAATATAATCAGAGTTTTCTAACTAGAAAATTAAAGTAATCCTTTATTGCTTTTTTTTAGCTTAAATGATAAAATTTTTTTAGGAGGAGTTCTTATGTATTTAGAAGATAAAAGTGTTGTGGAAAGTTTGAAAAAAAGAATGTATTCTTCTTTTATTGTTTCGATTCTTTTAATTATTTTTGCTATTGTTTTATTAATTAATCCTGATAATTTTATTCCAACTGCGATTAATGTTTTTGGATATGTATCCGTTTTTATGGGAATATTAAATTTTGTTTTTTATTTTCGTATTCCAAAAGAAAATCGAATTTATAGTAAAAACTTATCAACGGGTATTTTATTTATTCTTTTTGGCATAGTTGCTTTTATTGAAACGGAAATATTACAGGAAATGATTACAATCCTTATTGGCGGATATTTGGTTTTTCGCAATGCTTTTCGAACTGAAATTGCTTTTATGTTAGAAGAAAAAGCTAAAAGAATATGGATTGCTACAACTGTTTTATCCGTAATGAATTTATTATTAGGATTTTTGATTATGATTAATCCGTTTACAAATGTTTCCATTAATCTTTATTTAGGTGTAATGGTAATTGTATCTGAAATTCTCTTTATGTTCGAAAATGTTTTATTATTGATTGGTTTACGTAAGAAAAATAAAGAGATTATTGTTGAAGAAAAAGAAGAAAAGTAAAGGAAGAAATATGAAAAATAAAAAGGGTTTTATTGCTACTTCTTTAATTTATTCTTTTTTTCTTGTTTTTTTGATGCTGATGGTTACTATTTTGGCAAATAGTGTCAATAATCGAATATTAGTGGGAAGAATTAAGGAAGATATAAGAGCAGATATTGATTCAGAAGTAAGTTTTGTTGTTGATGAATTGGAATCTAGAACGTATACCGCTGGTGAAGTGATTCGTTTTGCTGGTGAGGATTGGAATGTTGTCTCTGATAAGGGCTCAACTGTTGTCTTAGTGTTAAATCGTTCTTTAACAAAACAAGAAATTGTAACGAGTATTGGACAAGAGGGAAATACTCGAATTTATGGTACTTGCAATACCGATGATGCTTGTCAAGTGAGAGCTTGTTATAACGCGACTACTACTTCTACCGGTGGCGAGCAATATTGTTGGTACTATTCTAGTAGTAGTTTTCGAATTCCAGCTTGGAATCCAACCGCGTCCGAGATTTCTTCTAATTATGGTCAGACGATTGTTAGTGCAGTTACCAGGGCTTGGTTTGAAACGCATCAAAGTTTACAAAGAGTGTTAAATAAAGGAAAACTTGTTTTGATGAATATTAATGATGGAACTTTAAATACTACAGGTTATGTTCGACTACCGTCTACTGCTGATGTTTCAAGTGCTTCATCTTGGGCGAGTGTAAAGCAACCTTTTCATGTTTTACAAAAAGTAAGTAATACGCAGACTCGTATTTATGGCACTTCGTTACAAACAGTAAATTCTAATACGGCAGCCTACATTAGACCTGTTATTGAAGTGCATGAAGGTTGATTGCAAGAATAAAAAAAATATGATAAACTATATATTATAAAGGAGGAGAAAATATGCCTGTTTGGTTAATCGTAGTTTTAGTGATTGTTGTTTTACTTGTTATTTATTTTGTGTTAACGTATAACAAATTGGTTGATTTACGAAATCGTGTTCGTGATCAATGGAGTCAAATTGATGTTCAATTAAAAAGAAGATTTGATTTAATTCCTAATTTGGTAAGTACGGTAAAAGGATATGCAAAACATGAAAGTGAAACTTTGGAAAGTGTAATCGCGGCTCGTAATAGTTATACAACAGCATCTACACCACATGAAAAAATGGAAGCAAACAATATGTTAAGTGAAACCTTAACAAAGTTATTTGCGTTGGCTGAAAGCTATCCAGATTTAAAAGCAAATACGAATTTTTTAGATTTACAAAAAGAACTACAAGATACAGAAGACAAAATTGCTATGGCTCGTCAATTTTATAATGATACTGTTCTAACATATAATAATAAAATTGAGATGTTCCCATCAAATATTATTGCTTCCATGTTCCATTTTAAAATGGAAGAATTCTTTAAAGCTGAAGAAGAAGCAAGACAAAATGTCAAAGTGGAATTTTAAGCTTACTTATGTAAGCTTCTTTTTCTATTAGAAAGGAAAAACGTATGAAAAAGCTGTTTTTATTAGTGTTTCTTTTGCTCTGTCCCATTACAGTCTCGGCCTCTAGAGTAGAGTATGATATTACCAATTTTTTGGTGGATGCGACTATCATGGAAAATGGTGATATGAATGTTAAAGAACTGATTGTTTTAGATGGTACTTTTAATGGCTATGTAAGGGAACTGGTTTATCGTAATAGTAGATTAGAATTTTATGAACCTATTAATTATCAGCAAGATGCAATTTATAATGCTAATGGAATTTCTAATATGCAAATAAAAGCAGGTTATTTAAATGAAGAGGAGATTGATTTTTCTTCTTTGAATAGTGAAACTTTTAAAAATTTAACTAAAGTTTTTTATGATGCTGATGCTATTAATGGAGATTATTTTGAATCGAGCATTCAAGATGGTAAATCCTATAAAATGTATTATTCAGCCGATAATGAAGTTGTTGGTTTTTTGCTTCAATATACTTTAGAAGATGTCGCGGTATTACATGAAGATGTTGGCGAGGTATATTGGACTTTTATAGGAGAAAATTTTACGGATTCTATTATGAATTTACAAATTCAAGTTCATTTGCCAAAGGAAGATACTAGTGAATCTTTTCGAGCTTGGGCACATGGTGATCTAACAGGAAATCTTGAATTTTTAGATGAGCAAACTGTTTTAGCAACAGTAAAAAGACTATCTCCTAACACAGCTATTGATCTTCGTTTAACTTTTGATGCTTCTTTACTTAATGCTGATATGGTTAGCAAAAAATCAAATGAAGTGGCTTTAGATAAAATACTTGAAGTTGAAGAAGAACGAGCTTTAAATGCCAATTTACAAAGAGAAAGAGCAGAAAGAAATTTAACTATTGCTAATATTATATGTGGTGTTTTTATCGCGGCTTTACTTATATGGTGGCTTTATGTGTATTTCCGTTATGATAAAGAATATAAAAGTACCTTTAATCATAAATATAACCGCGAATTTATTGATGAATATAACGTTGAAGTAGTAGATTACTTAATGAATCATTCAATAACACCAAATGCGATGTCTGCTTCTATTTTGAATTTAATTTATAAAAAGAATATTAAAGTAGAAGAAATTGTTTCAGAAAAGAAAAAGAAGAAAGAAAAAAATTATTTATTTACTTTATTAAATCGAGATAATGTAAATGATACAGAAGATGTGTTATTAGATTTTTTATTTGAAACTGTTGGTAAAGAAAATAAATTTACAACGACCGAGTTAAAAATATATGCGGCAGGTCCATCAACTTTTACAAATTTTCAAAAGTCTTACACGAATTGGCAGAATTGTGCTCGTAAAGATGGTGAAAAGCAAAAGTTTTTTGAAACAAATGGGTTACCGATTGTAAGTAGTATCTTTATTTTCTTAATTGCCTTTTTTATTGTTTTTTATATTATGTATTTACAAGTAGATACGTACTTAACTTTTATTGTGATTGCTTTAACCATTGTTTTCTTTATTTATGCGATGATGATTCGTAAAAGAACAAAGAAGGGTAATGAACATTATGTTCGTTGGAAAGCTTTTAAAAACTTCTTAAATGATTTTGGTAGATTTGATATTAAAGAATTGCCAGAAGTTGCTTTGTGGGAAAAATATTTAGTATATGCTACTGTTTTTGGCCTTGCAGATCAAGTTGAAGAAGCAATGAGTGTCAAAATTCAAGAACTACCAACAGGAATGGTGGGAGTTTATTATCCAACTTGGGTTGATTTTCATATTGCCCATATGGTTAGTCATAGTATTCATAATTCATTCACTTCAAACCAAACAGCTATTACAAATTCTAGAATTGCTTCAAGTAGTCGTAGTAGCGGGGGAGGCTTTGGAGGTGGTTTTTCTTCCGGCGGCGGCTTTGGCGGCGGAGGAGGAGGCGGACATGGATTTTAATGTCTTGCTTTTTTTTGCTCTTTTTATTATAATTTAGACATAGAATAGAGGAGAGAATATGGATACGAAACACTGGTTAAATATCGGAATAACATTGAGTTGTATGGTAGTAGTATGTATAACAACATCCCTTGCTTATTTTGTTGCAAATATTACCCATAATAATGTCAATGAAACAAGATTTGAAGCAG
>CALVMI010000056.1 GCA_944345045.1 uncultured Bacilli bacterium
ATCCTTGGTTTGAACCTCTAGCATGGCTTCCAGATAATAAAGGAAAACATGTTATTCATACGGGTGGTAAATATGATTCTTATTTACTTATTCCAGTCATTCCTCCTCGTTATGAAGATGGTGACTATATTTATCGCTAAGGAGGGTTTTTATGAATTTAATGGATAGTGTTAAAGCTAAAGCGAAAAGTAATCCTGTTCGGGTTGCTTTTCCTGAAGCTAACGATGTTAAAATGTTAAATGCGATATCTATTGCTAGTGATGAAGGATATTGTAGTGTATATATTGTTGGACACATAGATGAAGTAAAAAAAATTTGTGAAGAAAATAACTATGACTATTCCAAATGGGAATTTATTGACATCACAGATGAAGCCTATACTAACAAAATCCTTACTAAATACTTAAAACTTCCAAATATTATCTATGGAGAAAAATCATTGCGCCGCAGAATGAATGATCCATTATATTACGCTTTAGTTATGGAAGCTGTAGATGAAGTAGAAGTAACATTTGCTGGTATTAATAGTACTTCTGGTGATTTTGTCTATGCTGCTCAAACGATTGTTGGATTGGAAAATAATTTAGACACAATTTCCTCAGTTGGAATTGCTCAGTTACCTGATTATACATTTAGTGATGGTGGTAATTTAATCGCTTTAGCTGACTGTGCGGTATGCACAAATCCAAGTGCTTCGGAACTTGCCTCAATTGCTATTGCGACGTGTGATACGATTCAGGCCGTTACTGGATGGGAACCAAGATGTGCACTACTATCTTATTCAACTCTTGGCTCTGGTCAAGGTGAGTTAATTGATAAAGTTGTCAGTGCGGTAAAAATTGCTAAAGAAAAAAGACCTGATTTAAAAATTGATGGAGAATTTCAATTAGATACTGCAATTGTTCCTGAAGTTGCTGCAAAAAAAATAAAAAGAGAAAGTGAAGTAGCTGGAAAGGCTAATATTTTAATTTTTCCTGATTTGAATGCGGGGAATATTGGAGTTAAATTAGTTCAACAATTTGGTCATTCAAGTGCTTACGGACCTTTACTCCAAGGTTTTAGAAAAATTTGTAGTGATTGCTCAAGAGGAGCTCCAGTAGATGAATTAGTCGGAAATATTGTCTTTTCGGTAGTTCGGGCTGGAGAACAACAAAAATGAAAAAAGATGTCATTAGAATTCTTTCTATAAACCCTGGTTCAACTAGTACTAAAATAGGAGTTTTTGATAACGGAAAATGTATTTTACGGGAGAGTATCTCGCACAGTGTTGAAGAACTAGCTCCATTTAAAGAAATTGCTGATCAAAAAGATTTCAGGGAAGAGGTTATTATTAAAGTTTTACAAGCTAAGAAAATTTCTATGGAATCTATCGATGCTTTTGCTGGTCGTGGTGGTGGCCTTGTTTCATGCGTTGGGGGAACTTATCAAATAAACCCGATTATGTATAAACATGCCAAAATGATGTATACCGTAAAACATCCATCAGCCTTGGGAATTACAATCGCCTATGAACTTGGTCAAAAATATGATAAACCTTCTTTTTGTGTTAATCCGCCAGATGTTGATGAATTTATCACGGAAGCGAGAATTACTGGTATTCCAGAAATTTACCGTGAAAGCCGAATTCATGCTTTAAATCAAAAAGAAATTGGAATTCGTTATGCTAAAAAAATCGGAAAAAAATACAAAGACTTGAATTTAATTATTTGTCATTTAGGAGGCGGTATTTCAATTACAGCTCATAATCATGGCAAAATGATTGACTCAAATGATATTGTAAATGGTGATGGTCCAATGGCTCCAACAAGAAGTGGCTTTGTTCCAGCCAAAGCCTTAGCTAAACTTTGTTTTAGCAATAAGTATACCGAAAAAGAAATATATGGCTTAATTGGAAAAAATGGCGGCTTGATGGCTTGGCTTGGGACAAATGATATTAGAGAAATTTTAGCTCGTGTCAAAAAAGGTGATCAAAAAGCTCAAACAATTGTAGATGCAATGGTTTATCAAATTGCTAAACAAGTAGGCGCAATGTATGTGGCTTTAAAATGCAATTGCAGTGCCATTATTTTAACAGGTGGAATTTCAAACGATTCTTATGTTGATCGAAAAATAAAAAAATATATTTCTAAGTTAGCGCCTGTTGTAGTAATGCCAGGTGAGTTTGAATTAGAAGCCTTGGCAGCTGGAGCTTTAAGGGTAATGAAAGGTGAAGAAAAAACGGTTGTTTATACAGGTAAACCAGTTTTTAAAGAATTGTAGGAGAGTTTATGAAAGGAAAAGAAAAATTCAAATTATTAATTCCAGGTATTGTTGTTGGGTTTATTTTAGGTAGTATTCTAACAGCTTTAGTTGGGGTAAATACGGAAGATGCCATTCCAAACTATATTGGTGGAGCAATGTGCTGTTTAATTCCAACTCTTTTAAATACCGTTATTGTTTTAAAAACAGGTTCTAAAGCGGTTAATAGAAATTTAAGTGTTGGTTCGGCTTTTTTAAGAGCCATTCCATTTGCTATAGGGGCTGGTATTTTAGGCTTCTTAATAGTATTTGGTTTAATTGAAAATGTCATTCAAATTAGTACATGTGATATTTCATTAGGGGTAACAATTGCTTATCAAGCAACATTAGGTGTTCTAGTTTCTACCTTACTTGCGTTAGTTGCTTTAAATAAATATTTAAGCGATGTAAAATATACCAAAAGAAAATAAAAGGCCAGAAAAATTTCTGGCTTTTTTATTGGCTTGTTTCATTATAGTTGGATTCATTTATAAAATCTTCGGGAAGTTCATAGATTTCAACAAGCAGTAATTGTCTTCCTAAAGAATCAAAACTTGTTTCTAATAAATCTTTTTCAATAGGAATATTTTTTTCATTTTTTAATGGATCATTAATATAATAGTAGTTTTCGTCCACTCCTGTAACGACAACAACATGACTATTTTTGGGATATGTATAAGTGCTTTTCTTATCATAACTAAACCATTCATAAATATCTTTTGCTTCTGTATAGTCAATGGTTGTCCAAATTAAGAATGGTGTAAACGTATTGGTTAGTTGATTAGCGGCAATTTTAAGCGAGTATTTCTCAGCATTTCATAAATGTTATATTCTAATTTTGGGTTTTCTTTTTTCTGCTCTTTTAATATGCTTGTAATTGCATTAGCTATGACTGGTTCAAATGTGCCCCAGCCACGAGAGGTATCAGCAGGATTTCCTGCGTAAGAAACAGCTGGATTTGGTCCATATCTTACACCATCTTTTTCATATACGTCACTCATAGGTAAGTAGTTATTGATAAAATCTTCTAAAGTTATATTAATGCCTAAATAATTTAAAAGCATCGTTGCCGCGGCTGCTTCACAACCATTTGGATAGTCAGGATTTTGATTTATTAAAGGAACATCTAAGAGTCCCATTTGGTAAAGATTATCAATTGTTTCTTGATACCAAGGATTGTTATAAATTTCGTATTGCTGCCATTCTGTATAATTATAATCTTCTTTTATTTTTGCTTGTTTTGTTAAAGCAAGTTGATTTGTAAAATAATCGTTAGAAAGAGTAGGAATTAAAGCATTTTTTAAAGTTTCTTCTTCTCGTTTTAAGGCTCTGTACCAATAATAATTTGTTCCAGCAAGTGTTAAAGCTAAAATGACAATTATACTTAGTCAAATCCAAGCTTTTATTTGTTTCTTCTTTTTCAAAAAATCACCTTATTATAGGTATTATAACATTTAGCAAATAATAATTTTTCTTTTTTTTATACTTTACATTTAACACTAGACAAGATAGATGAATTGAAATGATAAATAAAAATGTTTATAATAGTATTGAGGAAGAGATTTTATGATAAAGAAAATTGTTTCATATATTTTACTTTTTCTTTGCGTTTTTCTGACGTTTTTTTTCATTTTTTTTTTTGATTTTAATTGTAATATAAGTGATGAACTATTTGTTTGTTATTTATAAAATGCAGTTT
>CALVMI010000057.1 GCA_944345045.1 uncultured Bacilli bacterium
AATTTTATTGCTGCTTGTCTCTTTCTAATCGGCGGCCTACTTTATATATTTACGGAAATTATAAGTGATAATGATAACGATATCGATATTTTATAAATCATTTCTTTTGAAAACGAAAAGCATAATAATAAATAGAAGAATCAAACATTAAAGTAGAATCTTCTTCTTTTTCTAAATCAGATAATTCTTTCATATAAGGATAGAACACACCATTTTCAAAATTTTCCTCTTGAAACATTCTTTCAATATCCTTTTTAGCAAAATGATTTCTTTTTTCGAAATTGGTATAATACCACTCTTCTCTTTTTAAAAGAAGAAAATTAGTAACCAAACAAATATTATGAAACTCGCCAATTAAATAACCACCGGGTTGCAAATATTTTTTGATTTCATGAAGAAATATTAATGGATTTTCAACTTTTTCTAGTTCATTACCAATAAAAATCGTGTCAAATGTCTCATAAGGAAATTCTTCAATATTATCTAATACATTACCTATCAAACTAGAAATTTTTCTTTTATGATAATCTTCTTCAACACCATATAAAAAAGCTTCCGGAAACAAATAAGTAAGACGTAATAAAGAAGCCCCAATTTCACAATGATAATCTAACATTCTTTTAGGTTCAATGGCTAAAAAAGAAGAAAAATTCTTTGTTTCATCAAAACCAAAAACAGAAAAATTCCATTTTCTTTCAAAATAGGCTCTGTTCTTCAAAATAAGTTGATTAAATCTTTCTTCATTTTTTCTGAATGAAGTTCCTAAATAATGATGAATAAAGGCATCATGACACAACATAAGTTTATAACCAAGATTAATAATTCTTAATGAAAGATCATTATCTTCAATATAACCCGGAGTATAGCCTTCATCCAATCCTTCAAGTAAATCTATGACCTCACGCTTAATAAGCATACAAAAACCAATTAAACAAATTTTTTCCTCCCATTTTGATGGATCACTTACATTATTTTTAATCGCAAGTTCTTGCATTTGCTCAAAATTTTCATAGGTAAAATCACAACCTTGCAAATTTGCTCCATTATTAGAAACAGCCCCTACTGCCCCAATTTTTAAGTCACTATATAAACAGGTTTGTAAATTTTCTAACCAATTTGTTGTCACGATAGTATCGTTATTTAAAAGCAAAATGTCATTGTCTTTCGAAGCATTAGCAATTCCAATATTGCATCCCTTAGGAAAACCTACATTTTCTTTATTCAAAATCACTTGTAAATCTTCTTGGTCTTTTAGCCACAAAATAGTATCATCAGTACTATGATTATCGACAACAATAATTTCATAAGTATCCTTTTTAGTATATTTTCTAATACTTTCAATACAATCTATCGTAAGCGCTAAATTATTATAAGTGAGTATAATAATTGATGTTTTATGATTCATTTTATCCCTCAATAAAAAATATGATTTTTGCGTACTTAAATGTCAAAAACTCATTTTGAACCCAATTTTTTTGGCTTTTTTGACTAATTAAAGAATTTAATGCTTAAAAACGTACATTTCGCGCAAAAAATCACTTTATTTCCAATTTATATGATACATTAATTATGGAAAGGAATTGCTATGAAAGTAATTGATTATGCTTTTCTATCTGAAGAAGAGCAAAAAAAGGAAAAAGGAATTATTTTAGAAGATCAGGACATCATTCATGTTGTGATTGATAAGTTTCCCAAAACAGAAGTAGTTTTAAAAGCTGAACAACAAATCATCAAAATTATGGATAAAGAATTATACGCGAGCAAAAAAAAAGAAGAATAATTCTTTTTTTTCTTTTTCTTAACAATTTTTTCCACATTTTATTCCGCTTAACCAAGCAAATCCTAAATTATAACCTCCACAATCACCATCGACATCTAAAAGTTCACCAATAATGTATAAATTAGAAACCAATTTCGATTCCATTGTATCTAAATTAATCTCATCTAAAGAAACTCCACCACTACAGCATTGAGCCTCAGCAAATGAATTTGTATCTACAATTTTAATCGTAAATGCAGTTAAAACGCTTACCAAATCTCTTTTTTCTTCTGGTTTTAATACATTCCACGTCATATTAGACGACAAATGAGCACATTTTAATAGAACAAAAGCCAATTTATAAGGAATAATCGCTTCCAAAAAAACATCTAAAGAAACATCTTTTATCAAAGAACTTCTTTTTTCTAAAAAAGAAAACACATCATCACAATCAGGAAAAAAATTAATTTTCACTTCTACTTTTCGATGATGATCAAGAGCTTCTTTCACACTACGACTGATATTAAAAACACAAATTCCACTGATACCATTTTTTGTAAGCTGAATTTCGCCTCCTTCTTTTTTTATCTCATTTTTATCAATTTGCAAAGTTACCTCAGCTTCACTTCGGACGCCATTCCATTCCTTCAAAAAAGACGCATCAGAATAAAGTTGTACTAAAGAAGGTCTAGGCATCACAACTGTATGTGAAAAAATTTTAGCCAACTCATATCCTATTCCATCAGAACCTGTTTTAGGTGCACACTTAGATCCACATGCCAAAATAACTTTATCAAAAACAAGATGTTCAAAATTAGGATTCAAAATAAATTGATTATTTTCCTTTTTTATTTCTTGGATAAAAAAGTTTTTTTGAATAACTACTCCATTTTGTAAAGCTACACGTTCTAAAGCATTTCGTACAGTTATTGCTTGTTTAGAATGAGGATAGTAATACCCTTCTTTTTCGATAGGAACTAAATCTAATTTTTGAAAAAAAGCGAATATATCCATATTTTCATGAAAAAAGTCCTTTATAAAAGCAGAAGAACTATGATAATGATCCAGAGATTGATCTTTATTCCACATATTACACTTACCATTTCCCGTAGCCAAAATTTTTTTGCCACATTCATTATTTCTTTCAAAAACAACTACCTCATGACGCATTGCTGCATAAATCGCAGCTGTTAAACCTGAAGCACCACCACCGATAACAGCAACCTTACTCATTTTTTTACCTCATCTCTCATAAAAATATTATATCATTCTATTAATAAAATTTATTAAAAAAACTATCTTTAAAAGATAGTAATAAACCCATTTGGCTACCCTGATTGGATTCGAACCAATGAAATGATGGGGTCAGAGCCCATTGCCTTACCGCTTGGCTACAGGGTAATTTAAAAGTTCATTATCATTGTACATCATTTCATTGGGTTTTTCTACTATTTTTCAAAAAAATCTCTTGTTTTTCTTAAAAAACTATTGTATACTTAAAGAGCAGTTGGACCTCTAGCTCAGCTGGTTAGAGCAACCGGCTCATAACCGGTCGGTCGTAGGTTCGAGTCCTACGAGGTCCACCATTTTATAAATGATTTGTGCAGGTGTGGCGAAATTGGTAGACGCACTAGACTTAGGATCTAGCGCCTCACGGCATGGGGGTTCAAGTCCCTTCACCTGCACCATAAGAGTTTAATCTGAACCTTTAGGCGTTTCAGACAATTTATAAATAGAACTTGTTAAAAGTTCTTTTTTATGTTATTATGAATATGTCAAGGAAACTTGCATAAAATAAAAAAGGGAACATTCAGTTTCGTCAAGTTGAATGTCTACCCAATATACATTAAGTTAGACACTTATTCTAACGAATGAGTGTCATTTTTTTATTACTACTATCATAATGATAAGGAGAAATAAAATGATAGCAATGAGCTTAAGAACTTTGATAATAAAAGTATTAGTTTTTAGATTTATCAAACCTCCTCTCTATAAAGATTA
>CALVMI010000058.1 GCA_944345045.1 uncultured Bacilli bacterium
AAATGAACATTTAGTTAAAGATGACGTTTATACATCTTTACATATCGAAACATATGAAATTGAATGTCGTGATACCAAATTAGGACCAGAAGAAATCACAAGAGATATTCCAAATGTTGGAGAAGAAGCTCGTAAAAACCTAGATTCTGAAGGTATTGTACGAATTGGTACAGAAGTTAAAGAAGGCGACATCCTAGTTGGTAAAGTTACACCAAAAGGTGTTCAAGAACTTACAAGTGAAGAAAAATTATTACATGCGATTTTTGGTGAGAAAACAAGAGAAGTAAGAGATACATCTCTACGTGTTGAACACGGAGCTGCAGGTATTATTCACGATGTTAAAGTTTATACAAAAGAAAACAGTGATGAACTTCCAGCTGGTGTATTTAAAGTAATTCGTGTGTATATTATTCAAAAACGTAAAATCCAAGTTGGTGACAAGATGAGTGGTCGTCACGGTAATAAAGGTGTTATCTCTTTAGTTTTACCAGAAGAAGATATGCCATATTTACCAGATGGTACTCCAGTAGATGTAATGTTAAACCCATTAGGTGTTCCATCTCGTATGAACATTGGACAAATCTTAGAAGTTCATTTAGGTATGGCTGGAAAAAGATTAGGTGTTCATTATGCAACTCCAGTATTTGACGGGGCAAACTTAGAGGATATTCATGAAGAGATGAGAGAAGCCGGAATGAGCGAAGACGGTAAAGTTACACTTTATAATGGACGTACAGGTGAACCTTTTGACCATAAAATCAATGTTGGTGTTATGTACATGGTAAAACTTCATCACATGGTTGATGATAAGTTACACGCAAGAGCAACTGGACCATATTCATTAGTTACTCAACAACCTTTAGGTGGTAAAGCACAATTTGGTGGACAACGTTTTGGAGAAATGGAAGTTTGGGCATTATATGCTTACGGTGCTGCTCATGTTCTTCAAGAAATCTTAACGATTAAATCCGATGATGTTATTGGTCGTGTAAAAGTTTATGAAGCTTTAGTTAAAGGTAAAACCGTAAATCAAGCTGGTGTACCAGAATCATTCAGAGTATTAATTAAAGAATTCCAAGCATTAGGCTTAAATGTTCAAATTATTAATAACGATGATGAAGTACTTGATTTAAAAGAAATTGAAGCAGAAGAAGAAAAAGAAGATATTATTAAAATTGATGAAATAGATATGCAACCAGAAGAACCAGAAGAAATCCCAGATGTAGAAGAGCCTTTCGAAGAAGAGGAAGATGAATTTGAGAGTGACAGCTTAGATGATTTAGAGTTTCCAGGAGATACCCTATTAGACGAAGATGAGGAGGGGGAAGATCTATGATTGAAGTAAACAATTTTAAAGGAATAAAAGTCGGACTAGCAAGTCCTGAACAAATTCGCTCTTGGTCTTATGGAGAAGTTAAAAAACCCGAGACAATTAACTATCGTACATTAAAACCAGAACGTGATGGCTTATTCTGTGAAAAAATCTTCGGCCCAACCAAAGATTATGAATGTTCTTGTGGAAAATACAAAAGATTACGTTATAAAAATGTTGTATGTGACCGTTGTGGTGTAGAAGTTACAAAATCAAAAGTACGTCGTGAACGGATGGGGCATATTGAACTTGCCTCTCCTTGTTCTCACATTTGGTTTTTCAAAGGCGTTCCTTCAAAAATGGGCTTAGTTTTAGACATGAGCCCAAGAGATTTGGAAGAAGTATTATATTTTGTAAGCTATGTAGTTTTAGACCCTGGTAGTGCACCTCTAATGAAAAAACAAACTCTTTCTGATAAAGAATATCGTGCTTATTATGAAAAATATGGTAGCAGTTTTAAAGTAGGCATGGGTGCAGAAGCAATTCAAACTCTTTTAAAAGAAGTAGATATTGATAAAGAAGTAGCTGAATTAAGAGAAGAATTAGAAAATGCAACTGGTCAAAAAAGAATTCGTTTAGTAAAAAGACTTGATTGCTTAGTAGCTTTCCAAGAAAGTGGCAATCGTCCTGAATGGATGATTTTAGAAGCTCTTCCAGTTATTCCACCAGATTTACGTCCAATGATTCAACTTGATGGTGGAAGATTTGCTACAAGTGATTTAAATGATTTATATAGAAGAATTATTAACCGAAATAATCGTTTGAAAAAATTATTAGAGTTAGGTGCTCCAACAATTATTGTTCAAAACGAAAAACGTATGCTTCAAGAAGCAGTCGATTCTTTATTAGATAATGGTCGTCGTGGTAGAAGTGTTCAAGGTGCTGGAAATAGACCTTTAAAGAGTTTATCTAGTATGTTAAAAGGTAAACAAGGACGTTTCAGACAAAACTTACTTGGTAAACGTGTTGACTACTCAGGACGAAGCGTTATCGTTGTTGGACCAAACTTAAAAATGTATCAATGTGGTATTCCAAAAGATATGGCTTTGGAATTATTTAAACCACATGTTATCCATGGTTTAGTAGAACGTGGTCTTGCTCATAACATTAAAGGAGCAAAAAAATTAATTGATACAAAAGATGATTGCGTATGGGATGTAGTAGAAGATGTTATTACCGAACATCCTGTAATGCTTAACCGTGCTCCAACTCTTCACCGTTTAGGTATTCAAGCATTTGAACCAAAATTAGTTGGTGGAAAAGCTATTCGTTTACACCCACTTGTTTGTACAGGATTTAATGCCGACTTCGATGGTGACCAGATGGCTGTTCACGTACCATTATCTGAAGAAGCTCAAGCAGAAGCTCGTATTCTAATGCTTGGTGCTCAAAATATTTTAAATCCAAAAGATGGAAAACCAATTGTTACGCCATCACAAGACATGGTACTAGGTAACTGCTATTTAACTCAAGAAAAAGCTGGAGAAGAACACGAAGGTAAAGTGTATAAAGACCCAAATGAAGTATTGATGGCTTATGAAAGAAGGGAGATTACTCTTCATACCAGAATTGCCTTACCTGCAAAATCATTCAAACATAAGTTATTTACCGAAGAACAATTAGAACAATACTTAGTAACAACTTGTGGTAAGATTATCTTTAACGAAATTTTACCAGATAGTTATCCTTATGTTAATGAAGCAAGTAAGGAAAATATTGAAGGAATTACACCAGCAAAATTCTTCTTATCAATGGGTACAAATATTAAAGAAGAAATTGAAAAAATGCCTTTAACAAGTCCATTTGTAAAAGGAGATTTAAGTAAGATTATTGCTCAAGTCTTTAAACGTTATCATACAACAGAAACAAGTATATTCCTTGATAAATTAAAAGACTTAGGATTTAAATATTCAACAATCGCAGGTATTACAGTTTCTGCTGCTGATATCGTTCCTTCTAAAACAAAAAATGAAGTAATTGCTGAATCAAAAGAATTAGTAGAAAAAGTAAATAAACAATTTAAACGTGGTATGATTACAGAAGAAGAACGTTATAATACTGTAATTGATATTTGGACAAAAGCAAACGATAAGATTAAAGAGGAATTAAAAGCAATAGCTAAAGATGACTTTGATAATCCATTGTTCATGATGATGAACTCTGGAGCTCGTGGATCATTATCAAACTTTGCTCAATTAGCTGGTATGCGTGGATTAATGGCAAAACCAGATGGTTCAACTATCGAAATTCCAGTTACTTCAAACTTCTCAGAAGGTTTAACCGTATCTGAATTCTTCTTATCAAGTCACGGTTCAAGAAAAGGATCAGCCGACACAGCTCTTCGTACAGCTGACTCTGGATATTTAACTAGACGTTTAGTTGAGGTTGTTCAAGATATTATTGTTAAAGAAGAAGATTGTGGTTCTATTCACGGAGTAGAAGTTTCTGATTTAATTAATGATAAAGATGGCAGTGTAATCGAACCACTTGCTGAACGTATTTTAGGTCGTTTCACAGCTCAAAAAGTCATTCATCCAGAAACAAAAGAAGTAATCGTAGACAAAGGAGTTCAAATTACTGAAAACCTTGTGAAAAAGATTACAGATGCTGGTATTAAGACAGTAGAAATTCGAAGCATTTTAACATGTAAAACTGAAAACGGTGTTTGTCAAAAATGTTATGGTCGTAACTTGGCAACAGGAAATGTTGTTGAAACAGGTGAAGCAGTTGGTATTATGGCAGCTCAATCTATTGGTGAACCAGGTACCCAACTTACCATGCGTACATTCCACTCAGGTGGTGTTGCTGGTGGAGACGATATCACACAAGGTCTTCCTCGTGTTGAAGAATTATTTGAAGCTCGTAATCCAAAAGGAAAAGCAACAATTTCTGAAATCAGTGGTAAAGTTGCTTCAATTAAAGAAGAAAATGGCAAATATCGAATTATCGTAGAAAATGATGTAGAAACAAGAGAACATGTAACAAACTACAACATGAAATTACGTGTAAATAATGGGGACATGGTTGAAGCAGGCGATAAATTAACTGAAGGAGTTATTTCTCCAAAAGAATTACTTGCTGTAACTGACCCAATTACTGCTCAAGAATACATCTTAAAAGAAATTCAAATGGTTTATAAATTACAAGGTGTTGATATTAACGATAAACACGTTGAAATTATCGTTAAGAGAATGATTAATAAAGTAAGAATTGTTGATGCTGGAGATACAGACTTAGTTGAAGGATTAAGCGTATCAATGCATGAATTTACGGAAGCAAATAAACCAGTTATTCTAGCTGGTAAAGTCCCTGCTAAAGGACGTCCAATTATGCTTGGTATCACAAAGAGTTCTTTACAAACAGATTCATTCTTATCTGCAGCTTCATTCCAAGAAACAACAAGAGTTCTTACAGACGCTGCAATCAAAGGTTCTGTTGACTACTTACGTGGTTTAAAAGAAAACGTTATTATTGGTAAACTTATTCCAGCTGGTACTGGAGCACGTCAGTATAGCGATATTGAACTTGAACTTCAAAAACAATTTATGGATGATGAAGCAAGTGAAGTATTAGAAGAATCTTTAATGGATGAAAGTGGCGATGAAGTAGGCTCTCAACAAGAAGAAATAAACCAAAATATAGAAGAAAATACTGAAGAATAATTCAGTATTTTTTTTATCAAAAAAATTTAGTCATTTATGATATAGACTGCAAATTTTTGATTATTTTGACTAAAAAATGCAATCCATTGCAAATTTATTTCTATTATAAAAAATAAATAAATTGTCTCTCAAAAAGAAAGTCGTTAGAAAAAGGTGTAATTTTAGGCAAAAAGTCGTTAGAAAAAGGTGCAATCTTTGCTGAAAAGTCGTTAGAAAAAGGTGTAATTCTATTGACTTTTGAATGAAAAAGCTTTAACTTATATAGTAAGGAGGATAAGTATGCAAAGGGAAATATATAAAAATTTAGTAAAATGGAAAGAAAAAGAATCACACAAACCATTGATGATTTTAGGAGCAAGACAAGTAGGAAAAACTTATATAATTGATAAATTTGCTAGAGAAAATTACAAAAATTATTTTATGATAAACTTATTTGAAAGAACGGATATTTTAGAAATTTATCAATCGGATTTACCTGCCGAAGAAAAATATCAGAAACTAAAAATTCTTTTAGACTTTGATTTAGAAGCAGAAAATTCAATTTTATTTATTGATGAAATTCAAGAATCTGAAAAAATCATTTCTGATTTAAAATTTTTTTGTGAAAGACATCCAAAAATCAACATTATATGTGCTGGATCACTTTTAGGGGTTAAATTAAAAAGAAGTAAATTTTCATTTCCTGTTGGAAAAGTAGAAATGTTAACATTATATCCTATGAGTTTTCTAGAATTTCTTCATGCTTTTGAAGAAGAATTACTAATTGAAGAAATTAAAAAATCTTTTACAACAGATACTCCTTTATTACAACCTATTCACGAAAAGGCTTTAAATTATTATCGGATGTATTTAATTACAGGAGGAATGCCAGAGTCGGTAAAATCTTTAGTAAATAACAAAAAAGATATATTAAAGTATGATGAAACTATTTTAAAAAATATAATGGATTCTTATTTCAAAGATATGGATAAATATGTTACAAGTAATAATGAAGCTTTAAAAATTGAAAGAATTTATTATTCTATTCCTAGTCAATTAGCTAATGAGTCAAATAAATTTCAATTTTCTAAAGTTCAAAGTGGAGCAAAAAGTAGAGACTATCTTTCTAGTTTAGATTGGTTAGTTGCAAGTAATTTGGTAACATTATCTTCTTTAGTAAGTGTTCCAGAAATACCTTTAAAAGGTTTTGCAAAAGAAGATGTTTTTAAATTATACTTGAATGACGTTGGAATTTTAAACCACTTATTAGAAATTAAAGCTTCAGATATATTATTAGATAATTTATCCTTGTATAAAGGAGTTATTACCGAAAATTATGTAGCAAATCAATTAGAAACAATGGGATATTCCCTTTATTATTGGCAAAGTAATGGTATAGCAGAAGTTGACTTCTTATTATATACAAAAGAAGGAATTATTCCTTTAGAAGTAAAAGCAGCTGATAATGTTCAATCAAAAAGTTTACATGTTTATATGGAAAAGTATAAACCTCAAAAAAGTATTCGAGTTTCTTCACGAAATTTTGGATATGATAAAGAAAAGAAAATTAAATCTGTACCTTTATATGCTATATTTTGTTTAAAAGATTTATAAGAAACGGAGAGTAAAGCTATGGAAAAATTAGATATTTATGATGCAAATGGAGAATTTATTGGAACAGAAGAAAGAAGTATAGTTCATTCAAAAGGACTTTGGCATAAAACTGTCCATTGTTGGTTATATGATAAAAGTGGAAAAGTTTTTTTCCAAAAAAGAAGTGACAGGGGAACTTTATATACCACTTCATCCGGTCATGTAAGTGCTGGGGAAAGTATAACAGAAGCTTTTCAAAGAGAAATAAAAGAAGAAATTGGTTTAACTTTAGATGCAAGTGATGCAACTTTTGTTGCTGTAGTTCCTTTTAAAATGGACCGTGTAAAAGAAGATGGTAGTATTTTTAAAGACCGAGCATTCGCGAATGTTTATGTCGATTTATATGAAGGAGATTATCACGATTTTAAAATGGACCCAGAAGAAGTTTCAGGCTTAGTTTTAGTTAAAGCAAAAGATGCATTAGAACTATTTCAAAAAGAAAACGGAACCATTAAAGGACAAGAAATCACTTTAAATAATGAAATCATTGAACGAGAAATTGATTTTCAAGAATTT
>CALVMI010000059.1 GCA_944345045.1 uncultured Bacilli bacterium
TATTTCTTCTTTGGTTTCTATACTAAAAAATACACCCAAACTTATTAAAACAATACTGACTAGTAAAAATTTCTTTTTCATAAGTTTTTCCCTCTTTTTCTAGTATGGAACTTTTCTTATCTTTTTACTCATAACTTATTATGTCATATATATTTTATCAAACAAATAAAAAAATTACCATGATTTCTCATGATAATTTTATCACAAATACCCCCCCCCCATGTCAATTTACAAAAAATTGACATTTTTTAACTTTCATACAAACTAAAGCTAATACGATCACTGGAAGAATCTAAATAAAGAATTCCACTTTTTCCTTCTAAAGAAGCATATATTTCAATATAAGAATTTAGCTTTTTTAAATGAATTAAGTTAACATAGACACTGTTACCATCGGTCATTCTTAAGAAAAACCTTGTCTCATCAATCATCACATCATCACTTTGCCATGGCTGGTATTCAATTTCACTTACTAATTCTAAAACATCAGAATCTATTTCTTTTAAACTTTCAATTAATCTTGTATACAGGGTATCTGGAACATAGTTAATTAAGGTTGGGACACCGTTTAATACTTGAGAATCTACTTCTTTACCATCGCTTAAAACCAGTTTGTTTGTATTTCGATTATAAAAAAGAGGTAAAGATTCTGTTACTTCAATAGTTAAAGTTCCAAACAAACTTTTATGAATTTTAACGCAATTTATTTCTGGAATTGTTTTGAGACGATTTTCAATTTCTTTGTTACTAACACGAAATAAATAAGGATAATTTTTAAAACCAGAAGTTGTAATAATTTCATGATCCGTGACATTTACATTACCGGTAATTACAATATGATTTGTTTTTACATAAAATAAGTAAACAAAGATTAAAGCAACGAAAAAAAGAAGAAAGAAGATTTTTAAAACTACTTTCCAGCGAAATTTTCTTTTAATCACTTTCTTCTTCATATCCCTCACCAATCTTTATATTCTTGTTCTAAGATAAGGTCAATATGATATACCCTTTCTACCTCATCATGTACTAATTGTATCAAACTTCGAATGTCTTTTCCAGTCGCATTGCCTAAATTGATGATAAAATTCGCATGTTTGACACTTACCATAGCATCACCCACTCTTGTTCCTTTTAATCCTAAGTCGTCTATAAGTTTACCACTAGGCATTTCAGGACTCGGATTTCTAAAGACACTGCCGGCACTTGGATATTCTAATGGCTGTGAGGATATACGCCTTTCTAAACGATCTTTTATAATTTCTAACGATTTTTCTTTATTGCCGATTGGAAAGAAAAAAACAGCCTCTAAAATAATATTTCCAGGATTTTCTTTAAAAAAACTTGTTCGATATGCATGAGTAAGTTCTTCTTTTAAAGAAGTTTTTATATTTCCTTCTTTGGTAATATACGTTACACTTTTTAAATATTCAAATGTGGAAATTTTATAAGCTTCAGCATTGCCGTAAATGGAGCCACCGATAGTACCGGGAATTCCACTTGCCCATTCTAAACCGGAAAGATTGTGTTCAATAATGTCACGCGCTAGAAAATTAATCATTACTCCAGCACCGACAGTTACTTCTTGATTTTGATATTCTATTTTTTTAAATTGATCAAGTTTTAAAATTACACCATCAAACATAGAATCAGATAAAATTACATTAGAACCATTACCAAGAAGAAAAAAAGGTACTTTTGTTTCCTTTGCATAGGTTAAAAAAGCCGCGATTTGTTCTATTTTTGTAGGATGTAAAACATATCTAGCACTTGTTTTTATACGGTAAGTATTACTTGTTTCTAAATTGACATTTTCTTCTAAAATTCCAAATTTTTGCAAGTTTTCTTTCATGAAATCAATTCCTTTATTTCTTTATAGATCATATGTGCACTATCTTTAGTATCCATCTCGTGCATTGCATGAATCATTTTTAATCTTGTTGTTGTATCTTGTAACATATGGTCTACTGTTTGAAGCATTTTAGATGTTGTAATATCTTTTTCTTCTAAAAGATATATACATTTTTTTTCTTCTAATTCTTTAGCATTATAATATTGATGATTGTTGGCAACATTAGGACTTGGAATAATAATTGAGGGAATTTCTAAAGCCATAATTTCACTTAGACTGCCCGCTCCTGCTCTAGAAATGACTAAATCGCTTACTTTTAGCAAGCCAGGAAGTTCATCTATATACGGAAAGACTTTCACATTACTAGGATATTTTTCTTTCGTAAAAGACTCATAATGACTTTTTCCGGTAATGTAACAAACTTCATAATTTTTCTTTTCGATTTCTTTTAAATACTCTTGCATTTTTTGATTTAAAGAGCCACTTCCTAAAGATCCAGCAACGATGGTTACCAGTTTTTTTCCTTTATTAAATCCTAACTCATTCTTATCTTTTTTAGGAATATCTAGAGCCCAAGCCCCACACGGATGTCCTGTATAAACAACTTTTCCTTTGGTTTTAAAATATTTTTTACTTTCTAAAAAAGTCACGCCTATTAAATCCGCATATTTGGCGACCATTTTATTAGCTTTACCAGGAATACTGTTTTGTTCATGAATAAATATTTTGATTTTCATGTCATGAGCAGCTTTTAAAACCGGGTAAGTTACATAACCGCCTACTCCAATAACAACATCTGGTTGAAACTCTAAAAAAATTTCTTTACATTTTTTTATTCCTTTTTGAATTAAAGAAATATTTTTAAGATCTTGAACAATATTTTTTGTAAATCCATAAATTTCTATTTCTTCATAACGAATATTTTTTTTAGGAATAATTTCTTTTTCCATTCGATTATGTGTTCCAATATATAAAACTTCCACATTTTTTTCTTGTTTTTTAAACTCTTCGATAATGGCTAAAGCTGGATTAATATGCCCCATCGTGCCACCAGCTGTTACAACAATTCTCATCCCATCACCCATTTCTTCCTTTTATTATACTATATTTTTGAAAGAAAATAGTAGAACAAATAAATGAAAATGTAAAGAGGCGTAGATTTTTTTTAAAATCATATACTTTAATGGTGAAGAAAATGAAAAAAGGCAAGTTTGATTTTTGGCTTCTTGGCGCGGTGATTTTAATTAGCATTTTTGGAATTGTGATGATTTATTCGGCAAGTTCCATTTGGGCTGAATATAAATTTAATGATTCGTTGAAATTCGTTAAAAGCCAAAGTATTTTCTTTATTGTTAGTCTCATTCTTTGTTTAGGTATTAGTAATATCTCTCCTTCTTTTTGGAAAAAAAATGCCAATAAAATACTAGGCATTTGTTTTATATTACTTATTTTGGTACTCATCCCGGGTATTGGAACAGTAAGAAATGGTTCAAGAAGTTGGTTTGGAATTGGCGGATTAGGAATTCAGCCCTCGGAGTTTGCTAAATTAGGTCTTATTATTTTTGTTTCTAAGTATTTAAGTAATAATCGCAAGGAAATGCGAAGTATCAAAAAAGGGGTTTTACCTATTTTAGGAATCATTTTTCTTTTCTTCTTTTTGATTATGTTAGAACCAGATTTTGGAACGGCGATGGTTATTGTTTTAACCCTTTTAAGTTTGATTTTTATAAGTGGTGTCAAGCTTTCTTTCTTTTTTAAAATTGGTTTAGTTGGTCTAGGTGGAATTGTTTTGTTAATCATTATTGCGCCTTACCGAATGGCACGAATTGTCTCTTATTTAAATCCATGGAGCGATCCTTTAGGTAGTGGATTTCAAATTATTCAAAGTTTATATGCGATTGGACCTGGAGGCTTACTCGGTCAAGGTTTTTTAAATTCACATCAAAAGCATTTTTATCTTCCAGAACCGCAGACAGACTTTATCTTTTCAATTATTAGTGAGGAATTTGGTTTTTTAGGCGTTTTAATTGTTGTTTCTTTCTTCTTCTTTATTTTTTATCGTTCTTTAAAGATCGCTTTAAAAACAAATGACTTATTTCTTAAATTTTTAACGTTTGGCCTAGCGATTGGCATTCTTATTCAAGCCACTTTAAACTTGTGTGTCGTAATTGGACTGATCCCTGTTACCGGGGTAACTCTTCCTTTCTTTAGTTATGGAGGTTCAAGTTTACTAACAAGCTTTTTAAGTATTGGCATCATCTTGAGTGTATCTAGAGAAGAAAATTCATAGACCACATTAACTTGTCTTTTTAAAAAGTTTTTGTTACATTTATATTAGGAGTGGTAGTTTTGAGAATACTTCATTTACAAAATTGGTATATAAAAGATATTATTAGGGTTTTACCTAAAATCAAAGAACAACAATTTGATACGGTTTTGTTTGGCCCTTTATCATTTTTAAATGAAGATATTTGCAAAGAAATTACCGAGTTAACGGCTGTTGCTAGAAGGTATTCTATTCATATTCATTTAGAATTGTTTTCTTCTTATTTAGATCATATGTTAGACAATCAAGAAAGTATTAAAAAACTTTATGTTTTGTGTCAAAAAATGATTTTGATGAATATTGATGGTTTTTATTTAGGAAATATTGACTCTATTTTATATGATCCAGGAAAAGAAAAACGTTTTTTTGAATTACTTACAATTTTACATCATCCATATCTTAGGGTCTATGCTGAAACATCTATACAAAATATTGCTTTTTTGGACAAGTATGTTTCTTATATGCATTTTCTTGGCAAAACATTTGATGTTGATCCAACTAGAAATATTTATTATTCGGAAAGTTCTAATACATATCAACAGCAAAATATTTTAGAACATATAGTTCTTTATGATTATCAAAAAAATGTTGTACACTATCCTAATACTTTATTTTTTGCAAGACCTTTTGATCCTTTATGGCAAGATAGAAGGATCAAAGAAGTTCATGAGTATATATTAAAAAAGAAGCGTTATTGAAGTGATGAGCAATAACACTTTTTTCTTGATATCATATATTTTATATTTATTAAGTATTCTCAACTTTTTTAAATATTTGGCTAGTTTGTGATACGCATCAGTATTCCACATCAGACATCCTTCTTTATCTAGAAAAGCTTCTATAAAGCGGATTTTTCCATTTTCTTCATTTTCAAGCAATTTTAATATTAGTTTATTGTTACATGTTTTTATTGGCAACGAAACTTATACCCAAAAACTATTATAACTTTAGGTCAGCTTATTTCGTAAGGACTATTCGTAGTCCCGTCACCTGTGATAGTCACGTCAGATTTCAGATTGATAACTGGACGCAGACCGAACGCGTAGTTCGAGCCGCCGTCATCTAAATAACCAGAAGTGTTAACAAGGAACACATAAGAGTACCAGCCAGTATCGCCAAACGGGTTATAGCCACCTGCTGGTGTCATGGTCCAAAAACGATTTCCCGTTGTTAAATAACTATTTGGGTTTGTTTTTTGATGATTTTGGTTACCATCGAAGACTCCGCCACCGGTTCCCGATAATAATACTTCATCGGCCGTAATTAGTCCTACTGGATAAGTTAAGGCTTTATTTCCTTGATTCGATGATGATACGGTATATAAATCACTTGAATTTGAACAGTTTAAGTTAGGATTGCTTTCTACTACTCTTAAGTATCCGCCATTGTATGTTGTTACTGTTCCAGTTCCTACTCCATTATAATTATTTAGGGTACTTCTATCTCCACAAAAACCAGCATTGGTATCAATATACTGTGAGTAAGAAGATAACGTACTTGTATAAAAATTATCATTTGCTTGTTTGATAGTTGATGATGTACTGGCACCATGAACTTCACCTTCTGTGTACATATATCCAACATACATGTTATCATTGTATGTTGGATTAAACGGACTCGTTCCTACTTGTCTATCTGTACTAGATTCACCATTATCATGAGCACTAGTGCCATCATAGATGATCCTGATTGTACCATCGCCATTGATGCGGATGATTCTCCAATATCGATTTGCAAAATGAACATAATTATTTTCCACAGTTCCTCTATAATAATATGTTGTTCCATTGGCATCTGTGGTTTCAA
>CALVMI010000060.1 GCA_944345045.1 uncultured Bacilli bacterium
GTATTCATTTACGAAGAAAAGAATTTGCTATGTTAAGAAGTGTTGGCTTGTCACCTAAAGGATTTCAAAAAATGATTTTCTTTGAAAGTTTGTTCTTTGGTTTAAAATCTTTACTTTATGCTTTACCTGTATCCTTTATCTTTATTGTCTTAATTTCAAGAAGTATGGGATATTCATTCCAATTTGGCGGGATTCTTATTCCATGGGGTTCTATTATTATTGCAATCGTTGGTGTATTCTTGTTAATTCTTGTTACGATGTTGTATTCAACTCGAAAGATAAAAAAAGAAAATATTTTAACTTCTTTACAGGATGAGAATATATAACTCATCCTTTCTTTTTTGTAAGATTTAGTAATTTTTAAAAATGTTTTTTGAAATTTTTTATTATATTGTAGTTAGTAGGTGATTTTATGTCTTATGTTGTAGCTATTAGGACAGCATTAATTTGTTTTCCAGTGCTTCTTATCCTTTTATTCTTGCCTTATATGATTCGAGAATATCACAAATATGGATCGGTCTATTGGTATCGAGGATTGATTTTATTTTCTTTTATATTTTATTTAATGGTTGCTTATTTTTTAGTCATTCTTCCTTTACCAACTATTGAAGAAGTTTTACAAATGACTTCACCAAGTACGCAGCTAATTCCTTTTGATTTTATTAGTACGTTTATAAATGAAAGTGGGTTTGTACTTACGGATTTTTCTACTTATTTACCTGCAATTACTTCTAATAGTTTTTATGTTCCTGTTTTTAATATTCTTTTGTTTATTCCTTTTGGTGTATATTTACATTATTATTTTGAATGGGATTTGAAAAAATGTGTTTTAGCAAGTTTCCTTTTAAGTTTATTTTTTGAACTTACGCAGCTTAGTGGTCTTTACTTTATTTATCCTCGTGGTTATCGTTTGTTTGATGTTGACGATTTGCTTCTCAATACTTTTGGTGGTTTCCTTGGATATTTCCTTGGTGGTTTGTTCTTGAAATTTTTGCCATCTAAAGAAGAAATTGATGAAAAATCTTTGGAACTTGGAAGTCGAGTTTCTATTTTTCGAAGAAGTTTGTGCTTTATTTTAGATTTTCTCCTTGTTTCCTTTTTCACTTTACTTTTAAATGGTCAACATTTTTGGCTTCTTTTACTTCTTTACTTTGGCGTTTTGCCTATTGCTTTTCATGGTCAAACAATTATTGGAAAGTTTTTTCATTTGAAAGTTGTGTCTATTTCCAAAGATAAAGTATTTTGGTATCAATATCTTTTAAGAAGTTTTCTTTTTGGTTTAGAATTTCTTTTCGTTCCATTTGGAATTTTTTGGCTATATCAAAATTTTTTAAACTTTTTTGGAAATTATCAAATTATAATGACGATTTTTCTATTTATAGGAATAGGGGGTTTTTATCTTGTGTCTTTCTTTAAATTTCTTTTTCATAAATATTTATTGTATGAAAAAATAAGCGATACTAAGGTAGTTAGTACCATAAAAAAAATTATTCAGGAATAAAGATCGTTTCATCTTCATTTAGAATAATTTTTCGTGGATTATGATAAAGTGTTCGAATTTGAATGCTTTCTTTTTTTTGCTTAACAAATTTTTTTAATCTTTGAATTTGGTTAGGTGTTTGATGAAAAATAAAATTTTGAATTTCTTTTTCTGATATATGATCAATTGTAAATATTCCATCTTGGCATTCAATTAATGTTGAGGGATTATTTTTCTTTTTGATGATCAATTGGTCATCATTATCTAAATATATAATATTTTCTTGTTCAATAATTTTCATAGTAATATCCTTTCTAACTTAATCATTATAGCACACTTTGCTCGTATTTAGTTCACTTTTCTTAATAAATTCTTATTTGATGGCAAAATTAAGTATGAGGTAGATACTTATGAACCGGACGAGATTAGAGGATTTGCGAGAAGAAAAGAATTTGAAGAAGAAAGAAGTAGCAAGTGATTTAGGCGTTAGTGCTTCGATTTACGGAAGATGGGAGAATGATCGGGATCCAATACCGACTAGAAGATTATATCAATTAGGAAATTATTTTCAAGTAAATTTAGATTATCTTTTAAAATTATTTGATTAGCATATGATAATGTCTTAAGTGTTAGTATTTGATTATGTCCCAAAAATAATATAGAATACATCACTTGGTGATGTGTATGAGAAAGGTAGAATTAAGAATGAATGAATTGGAAAAATATAAAGTAATCAAAGATTTAGTTGATCATAATGGAAATAAAAACAGAGCTAGTGAAAAGCTCGGTATATCTGCTAGACAAATAAATCGTCTTATTGTTCTATATAAGGAGAAAGGCAAATCCGCTTTTGTACATGGCAATCGCTCAAGAAAACCAGTTAGTACATTGGATAAGTCAATCTCCGAAGATATTATACTCCTTTATAAGAACAAATATCAAGACTGGAATTTTAAACATTTTCATGAATGGTTAGTTGAAAAAGAAAATTTCAAAGTATCTTATAAATTTGTTTATAATGTTTTAACTAAAGAAGGTATCCTATCTCCTAAGGCTAGAAGAAAAACAAAACGAGAATTTGCAAAGAGAAAATTATTGCAGGAAAAGAAAATAAATGAAAATATGTCTAACGAACAAATAGAAACGATTATAAGTCATGAAATAGCTTTAGAAGATTCTCATCCTAGAGGAGAAAAACCTAAATATTTTGGTGAAGTAATCGAACAAGACGGATCTATTCATCCATGGTTTGGAAGTAAAAAATCTTGTTTACATCTTGCTATAGACAAAGCTACTTCTACTGTGGTAGGAGCCTACTTTGATTGGCAAGAGACTTTAAAAGGATATTATCATGTTTTTTATCAAATATTAACTAATTATGGGATTCCATACAAATTTTTTACAGATAATCGTACTGTATTTAACTATATGTCTTTAAATCCTGATAAACGAACTTCTGATAAAGATGTATTAACTCAATACGGATATGCTTGCAAACAACTTGGAGTAGAACTTGAGACATCTTCTGTATCACAAACTAAAGGATTAATTGAAAGAACGAATGGTACTTTTCAAAGTAGATTAGTAAACGAGTTAAAACTACATGGAATTACAACAATTGAAGAAGCTAACAAATACTTAACAGAAGTTTTTGTTCCTGATTTTAACAAAAGATTTGCCATGGA
>CALVMI010000061.1 GCA_944345045.1 uncultured Bacilli bacterium
CAATAAATGTCGATTGTAATCCATTACAATAATTCATATTACTTACACTCCCTTACATTCAAAACACATTTTTGACAAGCATTAAATTCGCCTTTAATATTTGCAAAAGAATCAACAAGGGAAAAAATTAGACTTACAATGGTCGGAATAAAGAAAATGATCACTCCTGCAATAACACGCATAACTAAAGATCTAGCAGATTTTTTGATTTCATCATCTTTAGAACCAGTAATAGCTTTGAAAAAATCCATCATCCCAAACGCTATAATAACAATGGGTATTAATATTTTAACAATCATGACAATATTGCCTATAAACATTAAAGGTTCTTTTAATTTTCCACAATATTCAGAAGAATCAACTGTTACATCGTTCCCAGAGCCAGACGTACCATTATTATCACCACTATTTATTCCTGCATCTACTTCAGCTTGTTTAGTAGCATTATAATAATAGATATCACCAGAAAGTCCAGGACCCTCGGCATTATTCATCACAATTTGATTTTGATTTGTGATTGTAGCCCCCATATCTGTCAAACGCTCAAAGGTATAAGTCCGACAAGAATCTTCTGTTTCACACAACACATAATTACCAGCACTATTTTGATAGAAAAACATTCTTGTACTACCATATAAAGTTTGATAATAATTTTCTTGAACAATCGGATCAAAATAATAAGATACTCCATTATAAACAATTTCTTCGTTGGATAAATTAAATGTTACTCCACTTTGACCTGGACTCACAGAAAAACAATTAGGAGAATCTCCACCACATAACATATAATTTCCATCATCAGTTTGATAATAAGAAGCAGCTTTACTTATTGGTATAAATAAGAAAAACGCTAAGAAAAATAAACCCAATTTCTTCATTTCACTCATCCTCCTATACTACAAGAATCACTACATGAATTAATATTTATTTCACAATCACCGTTTAATAAGCATTCCGTACAACAACACCAGTTTACTTCATAATTACTCCATTCTTGAACCATACTTAAAGCAAATTGAACAAGACCAGGTAACAAGAAAATCGCTACACCAGCAACAACACGAACAGCAATAGATTTAACAGCTTTACTAATTCGATCATCTTTAGAAGAAACAACTGCTTTATATAAATCTACTACTCCAAAAGCAATGATAGCAATAGGAACAAGTATTTTAACAAAATTAAGCACGACACCCCCAACACGCATAACTTTACGATAAGATGGCGAAGCACAAATACTTTCAGGAGTAGCAAGATCATCATCACCATTTAATATGAAAATAGGAGATGATGTGTAATTTGTTGTATCCACCTCTACATTCGTTGAAGCGGCACGTACATTTCCAATTATTATAAAAAAGGAAATTAAAAATACCATTATTTTTTTCATATATAATCCCTACTTTTTCTCTCTTTTTTTATTATACCATATTTACGCATAAAAACTAGTAATTTTACATTACTAGCGAATGCAATTTTATGGAATTTCACATGAACCAGTTGGATCTAAAAGACAATTTACACAATTAGAAATAGAGCTTTCAGACTCCGGTGTCACAATATCGTCTACCGTAGTAAAAACAAAATTTATAATGTTTGGAGCTAAGAAAATCACAACACCAATAATAACATTTCTTACCACAAGTTTCGCATATTTTTTAGCATCATCTTCTTTACCAGAAGTAATGATTTTAAACAAATTTACGATGCCCATAATAATAATAATTGCTGGAACCAATATTTTTAAAATAAAGAATCCTAAACCAATAAAGCGAAATACTTTTGCAACATTTTCTTTTTTACAAAAATTGGTTAAACTCGGATCACAATTTCCATCTTTACAAATGTTATTAGGATTAAATTCTCCATTTCCATTCGGATCTGATGTATTTTGATTACTTTCAAAACCACTAGAGCCATCAGGGCTTCCGTTTTCAAAAGCTTCAGGCTCTTCTGCTGTTATAACATAATGTTGAGAAGCCCCATCATAATATCTAAAAAAAATAGGCGTATTATTACAGGTATGTTCATCTTTCCAATATGCATCATAATAATCGGGATCTACAGAATACATAACGCCATTAATTGTTGACGTTGTCCCGTTATAAGGAACATTGGTATCCCCTTGATCTGTTTCATTATTACGGTACACAGAAAAAACACGATTGCCATTTACATCATATGAAAAAATGATTGTCATTTGATCGCCAGTTTTATCTGTAGAATATCTAGTACATACATCTCTACTCAAATCTTCAGATTCCGATGTATCAGAAGTATTTTCATATTTTCCTTTAATCATCACCGCAGCTTCTCCCGTATTTGCACATATAGAATTTGTACTTATTTCATAAATGCCTGAAGATGCTACCTCACAAAAAGATAACTCCGGACACTGCGGATGCAAATTCCCGTTGCTATATATTTTTTCATAAAATCCATCTAGATAGTAATTTACTCCACCTATAGGTCCAAAATTATCGCCCCCCAGAGAAATTGGTAAGGGAGAAAAAGTGATGAAATTTTCTTCTGGCTGTATCCCTAAAATAACTTGACGAGTATCCACATCGCTCAATTTTACATCGTATGTACAAGTTGCTAAAGAAGAATATTTAGATAAAGGAAGGATCACTCCGTTTTTATCTTGCAATTCAGCTTCACTGTTACCAACTCGCACTTCATAGCTACTACCAATTCCTACCACAAACCCTTTATTATAATGAAAAGAAACAAAATTTGGACATTGATCTTGATTAGATAAATTTTCCCAATTCAAAGGAACGCCCTCATGATCGCCGTATTGACTATTATCATCCTCAACCTTGCCATCAGCCTTTTTTACATAAGAAACAACTTCATCATTATCATACATAAAAATGTACACGACATTGTTTTGAGAACTGTCCGCATAGCGGCATATATGTTCAGTTGTGATTGCTTTCACATCTACAGCAAAAAAAATGCTATTCAAAATACATAGTAATAAAAAAGCCAAAACTCTTTTCATCTTCTCACGTTCCTTAACAAATACATTATAACAAGAAACCAAAAAAAAAACTAGCAATTTACTAGTTCTTTACAATTAATTATCTATCTCGCCATTCCAAACATCTTCAGCAGCACTACCACAAGTAGTTCCATTCGGATTAGTAATACA
>CALVMI010000062.1 GCA_944345045.1 uncultured Bacilli bacterium
TTATCTGACTTTCTTCTAAACTTGTTATGATACTCTCATCTAAATATAAGAAGATACTATATACTACGGTACTTCCTGTTTCCATTTCTTCATCTTGTATTAAAATTCCTTCTGTTAATTCGCTTACTGTTTTTCCGTTTTCGTATCCACTTACTATTTCTAATGCATCTCCTACTTGTTTTCTTAACACAACTTTTAAATAACTTGCACCTATTGTATTATCTTCGTTGGCTATAAGTCTTAATGTATAAGCTCCTTTTAAACTTCCTGTATTTTGTACACTTAATTTATAATCACATGTTCCTAAGTAAAGAGAGGTTTCTTCTACACTCATAGGCATAAAACATTCATTAGAATTTGTATTAGTAATAGTTTGTGAAGAATTTTCATAGGTAAAGACTAAATCTCCTGCTTCTACTACTTGGTTTTCACTATTACCATTCACTCTAAAAAACATGGCATAAGATAGACTTAAAACAACTATCGTTAAACAAATAATAATATAACTAGCTAATTTCGTTTCTCTTTTAAAGATATTTTTAAAACTTAAATTTTCGTTCATCTAATCTCACCTATTTTTTCTATATTTATTATAACCTATTTTTTATAAAATAGAAAGCTTAACCAACGAATAAATCAATAACTACAGGTGCTAGAATAACAATTAAAATAATGGGAATAAAGAAAAGAACAGACAAAATACTAATTTTCGTTGGAAGCTTTCCAATTTGACTTTTAATATCTAAAAGTCTTTTATCTCTTAAAAAATCTAATTGATTATTTAAAGATTCTTCAATATTATTACCAAAAATACTTGATTGAACGATATTTAACAAAGCATTATTGATCGTATCACTAGGTATTCTTTCTTTCATATCCGTAATAGCCTCTTGAAAACTTTTACCTAAATTCATTTCATTCAAAGATTTTTGAAATTCTTCAGATAATTCTGATTGAATATTTTTAGAAGTTATTTGTAAACTAAGTGTCAAATTTCTACCACTTTCTAAAGTTATAGACAAAACTTCAAAAAAGAATATCGCTTCTTCTTCCAACTTTTTTTCTCTTCTTTTAATTGGATAATCTAAAACAAAATACTCACTTAAATAATGAAAAAGAACTACGGTAATAGGTGCTAGAATATACCCATTTCGATTAAAAGCCAAAAGAAAGAAAAACAAAACTAGATTAATAAGTAAACGATAATTTAATAAATCAATCGCTTTATAATGACAATGAAGACCTAACAATTTAATCTTTTTTTCAATCTTTTCAATCGATTTTTCTGAATAAATTCTTCTAACTAAGCTTCTTTCTCTCATCAGATCTTCACCTTCAATACTTTCTTAATGACCATAATATATAAAACATAAAGTAAAATCACTAAAATTAAAATCATTCGCCCAAGACTTGTTGTAAACATTGGAACAAAATAATTTGGATTTAAAATATAAATAGCTAAAATAAAGAGAATTGGCAAAACACAAAGTGTTCTAAAAACGAAAATAGAAGCTGCCGTTAAACTTTGCATTTCTTGTTTTAATTTCTTTTTATCAAAAAAAGATCTTTCAATTGTTCCAAACACTTTTACAATATTACCACCAGTTTTATTTAAAAGAGTTAAAGAACTTGTAATATATTTTGCATCATCTAATTTTACCCGATTATAAAAGCGATCAAAAACAACCTCAATACTTAAACCATATGTCATATCTAAATAAATTTTCTTAAATTCATCACTAATTGGGCCATCAAGTTCTTCCTTGACAATTTGAACAGCCTGCATAATATTTCTTCCTGACTTAAAACTGTTATTCATAATAATAATCGCTTTTAATAAATCTTCTTCCACTCTTTTTCTCTTTTTTTGATATTCGATATTAATGAAAATATCTGGAACAAAAAATCCTATCAAAAAAGAAATCAGAAAACTAAATGGTGACATATTTATTACTTGAAACATAAAAGTTAAAATATTAAAAATTACAAAAGCAATACCAACTAAAAACTTAATAGCAATATAATCCATTCCACTAATAGAATCTTTATCTTCATATTTAATATGTTTTTCATATCTAGTGGCATATTTCTTTAAAAAAGCACTTTTATTTAAAATTTTTGCTGCTTTATGAATTTGTTTCCATAACCATTCTGATACACCATCAAAGAAAGATTTTTCTTTATCATGGACACTTATTAAGGCAAAATCTTCAAATCTTTTTTCTAGACGAATAATTCTTTTTTGACGCATCAAATAAACAATTAAAAGTAGCAAAATGATAATAACAATTGCCTGGGTAAGTAATATTGGCCAATTTTCCATGATAAAAACTCCTTTCTTTTTTATTTTTGAAACATAAAATCTATATCTGTAATACCTCTAGTTGCAATTTTTTTATATACTTTTGGAACCGTCTCATTATATAAGGTATATTCACCATCAACTTCTCCACTGTTAGTTAAACCTTTTTGCGTAAAAGCAAAAATTTCTTTTAATTCTAATTCCCCTTCTTTAAAACTTTCTAATTCGGCAATCGAAGTTACTTTTCTTTTCCCATCACTCATTCTTTCAATATTTACAACTAGATCAATTGCACTAGCAATATACTCTCTAATCGCGCGTATTGGAATATCTAGTCCACTCATCAAAACCATCGTTTCTAAACGATTTAAGGCATCTTTTGGACCATTAGCATGCAAGGTTGTTAAAGATCCTTCATGACCAGTATTCATAGCTTGTAACATATCAAATGCCTCTTTACCACGAACTTCACCTACAATGATTCGATCAGGACGCATACGAAGAGCATTAATAACTAAATCTCTAATGGTTACTTCCCCTTCATTATCATAGTTTGTAACTCTTGTTTCCAAGGAAATAACATGTTCTTTTTCAAGTTTTAACTCCGCAGCATCTTCAATCGTGATAATACGTTCACCATCGGGTATAAAACCACTTAAAATATTTAACAACGTTGTTTTACCTGAACCAGTACCACCACAAACAATAATGTTGCATTTTCCTTTCACGGCCGCTTCTAAAAAAGTCGCCATATAAGGAGTCATAGAACCAATTCGTATCAAATCATCAGCTGTTGTCATTTCCCCACGAAATTTTCGAATTGTAATAACAGGCCCTTTGGTACTCAAAGGAGGAATAACCGCATTAATTCTAGAACCATCTTTTAATCTCGAGTCAACCATCGGATTTGTCGCATCAATCGTTCTTCCCATTGGTCCAATCATTCTCTCAATCGTTCTTATAATATGTTCATCATTAATAAAAGAAACACTTTCATCTTTAATAATTTGACCATCAATTTCAATATAAATTTCTTTAGGACTATTTACCATAATCTCCGTAATATTTTTATCTTCTAAAAGTTCCGTTAAAGGACCATAACCATTAATTTCATTATCAATTAAGTTATATAAATGACTTCTTTCTAAATTAGATAAATCATATCCTTCAATGGTTCGATCGATTTCATCATTAATAAATTGATTTAAAAGTTTATCTTCCGGAATTTCTTTATCAATTAAATTTTCTACAATTTTTGTTCGTAAATCATCAAGAAGTTTTTTATCTGGGAAAATCTCATAATCAGATACATAATTCGTTTTGGTAGGTTTTCTTTCTATATTAAAAGCCTCAACTAAGCTCTTTTTCATATTTTTAAGACTCCTTTCCTAACATATCCGTTGCAATTTTCATAAGCACCGTATAATCTTTATTAAAAACATTTGCTGCTTTCGGTTGCAAAGTAATAATGCTACCATTCATAATATAACTATCCATATTTTTGACATAAAATTCTTCAGAAACCACATAATCAATATTGGCTTTCATAATATTTTTCATATCAAAAAGCGTAAAATATTTTTTCATTGGGTCTCTAGCATTATTTAAAACAATTTTATAATTTTCTTTCTTTAAATCCCTAAAAATAGAAAGTAAACTTTTCATATTTTTTAAATCCAATGGATCATTTGTCATAACAAACAAAATAGAACTTACTTCATCTAAGATAACCAAATTTATTTCATTCAAATTATGATTGGTATCAATTAAAACTACGTCATACAAATACTCTGCTTTATCAATCGCAATTTCAATATATTTTGAATCAATCTTAGAAGCTTGTCTTGGATCTTTAGGACTGGCTAGAATATCAATAGAATCATTATATTTTGTCACATAATCTTGGAAATTTCTAAAACGATTATTGTTATAATCATCGACTAGATTATATATATTTTTGTCATAAGGTTTATTAGTCGCTAAAGAAATACCACCACTAGATAAATCAAGATCCATGATTAAAACTTTTTTACCAATACTTTGATAAATTCCTGCTAAATTCAAGGTGAAAACGGTTTTACCTACACCACCCTTACCTGAAAAAACACAAATACTTTTTCCTGTTTTTTTTCTCATGATTCTTCTCCTTTATTTATTATAATTTTTCCTGATTCCATTTTACCAATACGTTCTATTTTAATATCATAACTAGATAAACCAACAAGCTTGCCAAAAATGGCATCCATTTCATAATTTAAAGTTACAGACACATTTTCATCTGTAGCCACAACTTCATAAGATGATGAAGATATATCATTATAATCAAGCGTTTCTTCTAAAGAAGTAAGGCCATCACTAAGATAGTACTCTTTAATACTTTCATCAACAATTCCTTTTAATTTTTGATAGGTGAAATGAAGGGAACCAACATCCACAACTACAGCAATTAAAGCTACAAATACTGGAATTAAAATAACAAATAAAATTAATGTTTGACCTTTTTTATTTAGCATAGGCAATCACTCTTTGAACTTCTAAAGAATAAGGGTTATCTAAAATCAAATTTAAACCAGGTGTAATTATTTCTACCTCTTTTTTCAAATAAAAAGTCACTTGCTCATTATCTTCATTTTTAATTTCTAATGAAACTTGATCTTCTTCTAAACGAAGTTCATCAACAATTTCGTTATAAGAACTATCATTTCGATATAAATCAATAACCTCACTTAATTGTTGTTCTAATTCATTACGCATAAAAATGATTTTTCCAATATCAATAATCGCAAGCAACATAAAAACAAATATCGGTAAAATAATTACGAACTCCACTAGTGCTTGCCCCTTTTTATTTTTCATGATAAGTTCATTCCTTTTGCATAGCTTCATATTCTTCTTCGGTAACACAAGTTGCATCCCCTGGACTATCACCTTCTACATACACTTTATCAGCAATGCTACAAGATGATTTGGTAATGGCATCTTTTAAATAGCCACCAAAATAGGAAACAATACTAATTGTGATTACGCTTATCAAAGCAATAATTAACACATACTCTACTAACGCTTGACCTCTATTACTCATGACACTTCCCCTATTCTTAAACCATTATACCAAAAAAAAAGACGGATAACAATCCAAAAAATCATTTTTGAATCGCTATCACGTTAAATAAGAAAATTAACCAGATACCTATTACCATTTGAGCCTTATATCGATACATTTCATGAGAAGCCACTACTTTATCCGCAACTGAAACGATCCAGCTTTCTTTATATTTAGGATTTACTGCAGAAATAGGAAACATATGAGCTTCAATCATATTTTCTTGTTTCTTATCAATATCAAAATATTTCTTAGCATTCATAGCTGCAATTTTAGGATGCACCTTAAATGTGTCTTTTGAATTATATCCTTCTGTATCTTTATCTGTATAAAAATCATGAAGTAAGGCTGCTCTAGTTGCACGTTCATAGTCTAATTTAGCTTTTTTCGTTACAGAATAAGTCATTTTAGCAACTCGCATAGAATGCTCATAACGACTAATTCCGTGATGAAGTTCATGTTTTAAAGCTAAAAATTCTTCATGATTTGCTATATCACTTACTATTTGGTCAAACTCATAAGCTTTTTTCAAACTCATTTACTTTTCACCTCGGACTTTATCATTATAGCATATTCCAAAAGAAAAGTAAATATTCAATCGTTTTGTTTTCCAAAACGTGTGACTGGTAAGTAAAAATGTCTCAAAAAAAATTATATTGGCAAATAAAAATGTCTTAAAAAAAGAAACTTTGTTAATTTAGTTTCTTTTTTAATTGGCAAATAAAAATGTCTTATAATCTACCTTGTAGGAGGAAATAAAATGTTACAAATGACAGACAAAGAATTGAAAAAATTAAATACTATTAAGAAAATACTAGGAGGTGAATGTACCAAAAAAGAAGCTAGTGAAAGTTTAGGAATAACAACTAGGCAAATAAATCGTCTCATTTTAAAATACAAAACTGATGGAGAAGATGCTTTTATACATAAAAACAGAGGAAGAGAAAGTAAAAAGAAAATATCAGAAAATACAAAAGAAGAAATAAAGAATCTTTATATAACAGAATATTTTGATTATAATTTTACTCATTTTTATGAGGAAATCAGGGAAAAATACAAACTATCACGAAAAACCATTAGCTCTATTTTAAGTGAAGCAGATATTATTTCTCCTGAAGCCCAACATAAAACAGTTAAATTATATAATGCAAGTATTAAAAAAGCAATACGGCAAAAAGAAGCAACAGAAGAGCAAATAATGATATATCAAAAAAGACAAGAAACAGAAAAGCAAAAACATATTAGACGTTCTTCTTTGTTATATAATTATGGACAAGAAGTACAAATGGATGCAGCATTTGCAATGTGGTATGGACAGAAAGTAAGAGCTCTTCATTTAGCAATTGATAAAGCAACTAAAAGAGTGTTATTTGGCTGGTTTGACATTCAAGAAACTACTAGAGCATATTTTTCAATGCTTATGAATATTATTTTAAACAATGGTATTCCAAAGAAAATAAAAACAGATAAAAGAGGAACTTTTTCCATAAATAATGTGAAAACAAAAAGCAATTTAAATACAACCCAATTTGGAAGAATTTGTGAAGAATTAGAAATACATCTTTCTTCAAGTAGTGATCCATTATTCAAGCCAAATGTGGAAAGAGAAAATAAAACATTTAAAGGACGTTTGATAGCTGAATTAAGACATGAAAACATTACAGAAGATAATGATGCTAATGAATATTTAAACAACGTATTTATACCTAAAATGAATGCAAAATTTGCCTATGAAATAAATTCAGAAAAGAATGATATGAGAGAAAATAATTATAGTTTAGAAGAATTAAATATCATCATTTCAGAACAGTATGTCAGAAAAGTAGATAATTCTTCAGCAATTAAATACAAAGGAAACTATTATGTTCCAGTAGATATTGAAACAGGTGAAATTATTAGTTTTCCAAGAAATACCTTATGTACCATAATTATAGCTTATGACTACACACTTTGGTGCAATATTGAAAATAATTTATATATTCTTACTGAAATCAAAGCACCTGACAAGAAGATTTATCAAAAGACAACAAAAACCATAGAAGAAATAAATCGTTCTAAAGCACATAAACCTGCTCCTGATCACCCATGGAAAAGGTATAAAAAAAACTAACCTCAGAAGTTAGTTTTTTTAAGACATTTTTATTTACCAACTACTCAGCAATAAATATTGCATGTTAATTATTGAGACATTTTCATTTACCAACTAAACAAAAATTTG
>CALVMI010000063.1 GCA_944345045.1 uncultured Bacilli bacterium
AAGATGCTGTATGGAAGTTAGGAGGAACATCAAGTTATACAAGTAACAGTAATGGTTTAGCAAGTCATTGGTATACCTATGAAAGAGGAACAACCATATATGAAGGAAGACCAACAGAATGGACAGGAAAGATAGGTTTAATGTATCCAAGTGACTATGGGTATGCGACATCAGGAGGAAGTACCACAAATAGAGAAACCTGTTTAAATACTGCAATTTATAATTGGGATAGTTCAAGTGTAAGTGATTGTAAAAACAATGATTGGCTGTACACAGGATACAATCAATGGACCTTAACTTCTTATTCCAGCACTTCGAACCTCGTGTTCCTTGTGAATAGTCTTGGGCACGTGAGCCGCAGCGATGCGTCCAGTACTCGTGTCGTTTCCCCCGCCTTATATCTAACATCTAACGTTAAAATAAGTGGAGGAGAAGGAACGGAAGAATCACCGTATACATTGAGTCTGTAGGAAACCTAAAGATGGGGCCCAGCCGCGAGGAGATGTGGCAGGGGTGCGCCTTCGGTTATCCACATTGAAATCATAAAAATCAAGAACATTTTTTAGGAGGAATAATATGGCAAAACTATACTTTAGATATAGCGCGATGAATGCTGGTAAAACAACTATGGCCATGCAAGTAGCCCACAATTATGAAGAACAAGGTGGACTTGTTGAGGTTTGGAAACCACTTATAGATACGAAAGGCGAAAATAATATTGTTAGTCGACTTGGTATTGAAAGAAAAGTAGATTACTTACTTTCTGATGATGCTTCTCCCATTCAAATAATAAACAAAGAAGGAAAAGAAAAAGGAAAAATAGATGCAATTATAGTAGATGAAGCTCAGTTTTTAAATGAGACTCAAATAAATGAACTTTACTATATAAGTAAAAAAATGGATATTGCCGTCTTATGTTTTGGCTTACGTTGTGACTTTACCATGAAACCTTTTCCAGGTTCGGCAAGACTTCTTGCGATTGCTGATTCTATTGAAGAGTTAAAAACTTTATGTGAATGCAAAAAAAGAAAAGCCACGCAAAATTTAAGATTAGTTGATGGTGTTCCTACTTTTCGAGGTGATCAAGTCGCCATTGACGGAAAAATGAAAGTAACTTATAAATCTGTATGTGGGGAATGTTTTATCAATTATTATATGGAATGGTTAAAAGAACAAAATGAAGATTCATTAGTAAGAAAAAAAATTAAAAATGAATGTAAATAAACGCTTATAAATAATAGGCGTTTTTTAAGTCTTACAAAAATGTAATAGATATGTAAGGAAAAACGATGGCAAGATTTTAAAATAAAGTATATACTCTTTTTTGAAAGGGAGTGAGTGTATGGAAACACTTTTAAAAATTGAAGATATTGAAAAATATTATGGAAATAAATCAAGTTTAACAAAAGCAATTGATCATATTTCTTTTGAAGTTGAAAAAGGAGAATTTATTTCCATTATGGGAGCGAGTGGTAGTGGAAAAACAACACTTTTAAATTGCATTTCAACTATTGATCGCGTCACCAGCGGCCATATTTATTTAGAAGGACAAGATATTACGAAATTAAAAGGTAATGAATTAAATAAATTTCGAAGAGAGGAATTAGGTTTTATTTTTCAAGACTTTAATTTGTTAGATACTTTAACAGCTTATGAAAATATTGCTCTAGCTTTATCGATTCAAAATGTACCATTTAAAGAAATAGAAAAAAGAATTAAAGAAATAGCTGAAAAATTAAATATTTCTGATATTTTATCAAAATATCCTTATCAAATGAGCGGTGGCCAAAAACAACGTGTAGCCAGTGCAAGAGCTATTATCACAAGCCCTAAACTCATTTTAGCTGACGAACCAACAGGCTCACTAGATTCAAAATCATCTAGAATGTTACTAGAAAGTATCAGCTCTTTAAATAAAGAATTACAAGCAACAATTTTAATGGTAACCCATGATGCCTTCACAGCCTCTTATGCTTCAAGAGTTATCTTTATTAAAGATGGCAAAATATTTCATGAACTTATTAGAGGAAAAGATACAAGAAAAGAATTTTTCAATAAAATAATTGATGTTGTTACTCTTCTAGGGGGTAATTTAAATGATGCTTTGTAAATTATCTTTAAAAAACTTTAAAAAAAGTTTTAAAGATTATGCGATTTACTTTTTTACTCTTATTTTAGGAGTTGCCGTTTTCTACATTTTTAATGCAATTGATAGTCAGACAATCATGTTAGAGGTCACCTCATCAACAAGAGATATTATTAAACTTATGACGAACATGCTTTCCGGTGTAAGTGTCTTTATTTCGTTTGTTTTAGGTTTTTTAATTATTTATGCAAGTCGTTTTTTAATGAAAAGAAGACGAAGAGAATTTGGTATTTACATGACTCTTGGTATGAGTAAAGGAAGCATTTCTAAAATTTTATTATTAGAAACTTTACTTATCGGTGTTATTTCTCTATTAATAGGTTTAGGTAGTGGCATTATGCTATCGCAGGTAATGAGCATATTCGTAGCTAATATGTTTGAAGCGAGTTTAACAAAATTTACCTTTGTTATTTCCATTCCAGCTATTATCAAAACAGTAGGCTATTTTGGTATTATGTATATCATTGTCATGATTTTTAATACAATTAATGTTTCAAAATGTAAATTAATTGATTTAATTTATGCAAATAAAAAAACAGAAAAAGTTCGTTTAAAAAATCCTATATTATGTGTTATTCTTTTTGTGATTTCTTCTTGTGCTTTAGCCTATGCTTATTATTTAGTTACTATGCGTTTTAATGAAATGGAAGCAATGTATGAAATACTTATTCCTATAGCAATAGGCTGCATTTCCACATTTTTAATTTTTTGGTCATTATCAGGAATGTTACTTAAAATCGTTATGTCTCTAAAAAAATTCTATTATAAAGGACTAAACAGTTTTACTTTTAGACAAATTAGTAGCAAGATTAATACCACCGTAATGGGGGTAAGTGTCATATGTATTTTTCTTTTCTTAACGATATGTGTTCTATCTAGTGCTCTGTCTTTAAAAAATAGTTTGAATGCCAATATTAATGAACTTGCACCTGTAGATATTCAGATTATGAAAACGTTAAATGTTCCACCAGGTACCAAAGGCTACACCAACGAACAAATAGAAGATTCTAAAATTTCGATTTTAGAAACGTTAGAACGTTTAAATTTTGATTCTTCAAAATATTTTACCGATGTGATTGACACCAAAATATATGCAACAAATGATTTTACAGTTAAAGATGCTCTAGCCTCAGCATACGATGAAGTAATAAAAAGCTATCCATTATTAAATTATGATACAGCTGAAGCCATCATAACAGTAAGTGAGTATAATGAATTAGCAAGACTCTTTAATAAAGAAGAAATCTCTCTAGGAGAAAATGAATATGCGATTGTTGCCGATTTTGATCAATGGGTCAATATTCGTAATCTTTCTTTAAAGGAAAATATTCCAATAACAATTTTAGGAAAGACATACTATCCAAAATACGAAGAATGTTTAGATGGCTTTATTTACATCTCTTCAAATCACATTAATACTGGAATCTTTGTTTTACCAGATGATGCTGTCAATGAAAGCATTTTAGAAGAAAATATTTTAACAGCCAATTACAATGCTTTAAATGAAGAAGCTAAAAAAGAAATTGAACAAAGGATAATCGATTTAGATAAAGAAGAATATACCAAAAATACGAGCATTTCTGCTTCAACAAGAATTTCTATTGAAGAAGCAAGTACAGGTCTTGGAGCTATGGTAACCTTTATCGGTATTTATTTAGGAATTATTTTTCTAATTACCAGTGCGGCTCTTCTAGCATTAAAAGAATTGTCAGAAAGTGCTGACAATAAAGAAAGATATAAGATGCTTAGAAAAATAGGTGTTGATGAAAAAATGATTCATAAATCTTTATTTTGGCAAATTCTTATTTTCTTTTTAGCGCCGTTACTTCTTGCTTGTATCCATTCAATATTTGGTATTCAATTTTGTAATATTATTTTAAGTACAATGGGTACAGATCAGCTATTAGGTTCTATTTTAATGACCGCGGCTGTCTTACTAATCATTTATGGTGGCTATTTCTTAATTACATATTATTCTAGTAAATGGATTATTGAAGAAAAATAAAAAGTATCATGAGAAATCATGATCTTTTTTTATTATCAAAAGAAAATTTTGACAAGTATTGTCGAAAGAGTTGCAAAGAAAAAAGAAAAAGATAGAATAACTCCCCGTGAAGGGAGGAAATACATGAATAATCAAAATAAACTTTTGTATGATGTGATTATAAAAAAACTATTATCTAGTAATACAGAAACTCTAAGAAGATATGTAAAGGAAATATTAGAAGAAATAACTCAAAAAGAAATTGAAAACCTAAAACTCATTCATCCCAATATCGGAATAAATAAGAATGTGGTAAATAGTGAAGTAGATCTAATTTATGAAACAGAAGATACCTACTACAACATTGAAGTAAATAGAAGGTATACGAAAGAAAT
>CALVMI010000064.1 GCA_944345045.1 uncultured Bacilli bacterium
GGAATTTCTACAAGAATATCAGAAGTGACACTTTTATTTTGAACAGAAGTTTTATTTAAAGGAGAACCATTTAAAATAGAGACTTTGTTCTTCAAAGAAGAAAGAGGTAAATCTTTTAAAAGCTCTAGCATAAATTCTAAGAAACGAATATTTTTCTGAGTACCAAAGATCTCTTTAAAGATAAGATCAGAGGACAAAGAATAGTTCAAAATATACCTCCTTTCTAAGAAGATGATTTATATCTTCTACTATTACTTACCAAGAAAAATTCAAAAATCCTTTTTTTAAAGAAAAAAAAGTTAAACATTTTTATTCTTTTTAACTTTTGTCATTATATATATAAGAAAAATACCTACAGAACTTCCCAAAGAATCAACAAATACATCAAATACTTGAGGGGATCTTCCATTAACAAACATTTGATGAACTTCATCACTAATCGCATAGGTTATACAAAAAAGCAAAATAGCTAAATACTCCATTTTATTAAGTGAACGATATTGCTTTACCAAATTACAAGAAAGTATACCTAAAATTAAATATTCTGTAAAATGCGCTAACTTGCGAATCAAAAAAGAAAAAAATTCATTTGTTAAAGGAAGACGGGTAAATTCTTCCAAGAAATTTAATAAACCATTTGATAAATCACTACTCGACTGTCCATTTTGTGAAGAAAAAAAGAAGATAACAACTAGCCACAGAAGGAACAAAATCCATGCTAGAATCTTCTTATTCATCTGGAGTCCCCAATATTGTATTTAATCTTTGAATAGCTTCATTTACAGTATCCATATTTGGATTCATAACAGATAAATTTTGATTTGGATAACTATAAGTCGGTAATAAAGCGCCTGTGCCATCTACATTATAAGATTCGATATTCCATGAAGCCATGTCATCGATTTGCATTTTAACTAAACTAGTAATATCATCCATTGTCAAGTTTGTTTCAAAAGTTCCATCAAGAGCACTTAAAATATTTGAATAATTATTAATAATTGTACTAGAACTTGTTACCTTATCAATAATAAGTTCAATTACTTGTTCTTGATTTTCGCCACGATGACGGTCTCCCGTCTCATAGGCATGTCTTTCTCTTGCAAAAGCAAGGGCGCATTTGCCACCTACATAATTTAAACCAGGATTAAGCGTACAACTACGATCAGTCCAACAAGAGAAAGAATAATTTACATCAGAATAAACATTAATGCCACCAATCGCATCTACTAAATTCACTACCGCATTAAAATTAACTCGAACATAATATGGAATCTCGATTTCAAACAAATCTTCAATAGTTCCCATACTCATCTCTACGCCACCGATTGTTCCAGCATGAGTAAGCTTATCTTTATTACCTGTCGTACCATGTAATTGAACATAATAATCTCTTGGAATATGAATCATTAAAATATTTTTGGTAGTTGGATTCACCGCTAACAAAATATTTACATCACTTAAGCTTCTTGAAGGAAGTGAATTACTTCTAGTATCAATACCGCTTAAATAAACAACAAATGGATCTTCTGTAACATTAATATTTGCATCATCAATTTCTTTTTCAGTTACAACTGTTACAGTGTCTATTACTCGTACTTTTGATTCATAAGTTTCATCTAACTCTACCATAGCATCATAATTACCCGAATTTACAAGAATAATCAATTCTGTATCTTCGCTTACATTTTCTAATAAATCAACAACACTAGCCTCTTCATATTCTAAATTTACAGACACTTTTTTACTTAAACTATCTTCAAGTAAAGACATATCATCCATATCTTTAACAATTTTCACCGTCTGATTTTGAATATCTTCAAGACTGTTATAGAAAGACTCAGCATTTACAACGATATTATAAACATTTGTTTCAAAATAAGCCCCTAAATTTTCTCTTAAAAAGTTAATTGTTTCACTTATCTTACTTATTGCTACAGCCTCTCCTGCCATCAAAACAAAAGCGATCACATCTAATACAATAAGTAACCAAATTCTTGTTTTTTTATTCAAAATAAAAATTCCATGAATAGCTAGTAATAAAACAAATACAGCAACAACTGACAAGAAATACTTCAAAGGAAGTACATTAGCTGAATAAATGAAATAACCTAAAATAATCATGAACAGCATAGATATAATCCATAAAATCAAACTAAATTTTCGTAACATCGGATTTGTTTCATGTTTCTTTTGCTCTTTTTTAATTTTTTTTGCCATGATAAAATACCCACTTTCTCATATCTTTAATTATTATACTATATATTTTTTTAAAATTCATGAAATATTAAAAATGAAATGTAAAATGTTAAATTATATTTAAAACTAATTAATTAAAGCTTTTTTCTTGAAGTATATTTATGTATGAAATATGCAAACGCTACTGTTAAAATCAAACAGTATAACATAGAAAATACATTTCCTAATGTTGATATAGAACGCACACCACTCATTTCATAATAAATATGCAAAACAATCTGATGAATTAAAAAACATTCAAATGAAATATCACCTAATTGTTTTAAATAACGATTTTGAAAAATTTTAGAAAGCAAACCTTTTCCGATACCAAATATTAAAATCATAATAATATTTAAAGGTATCCAAGCTACAATACGAAAAGTCCAAGCTGAATGAATTGTATAAATATTTTTAAACCATAATATTAAGATAATAAGTTCTAAAATTGTAAATACAACCGTAAAAGATTTTGAAGAAATCATTTTTTTATCCAAAAAATCTTTTTTTACTTGAATTACCATATACCCTAGTACCATACCAGCTAAATATTCTCCCAAACGCGCTGGAGGAAAAACGTATCCCCAAAATTCTGTCTTTAAACTCTGTATAAAGTAGGAATATATTATAGAACCACTTATCGTTATAATAAACATGATAAAATATAAAAGCCATTTATGTTTACTTTCTTTTATTTTATTTAAAATTGTTCGAAAAGGAATATTAAAAAGATATAAAAACATAATTGTCGACAAAAACCACGCACTGCCCACATAGTTAAAATATCCTTGAGGAAACCATGATTGTATCAATAAAAGATTTTTTAATAATTGCTTTCCATTTATTAATAATAAATCAAAACGATGAGATGCAATATTTAAAGGGATTGCTGAATATAATACACTTATTATAATAATTATTAAATATAATGGATAAAATTTTTTTAGTTTTTTCCATAATTCATGAAAAACATTCTTTAAAGTCAATTTAGTTTTTTTATTATAAGAAGAATAAGCCGTGACAAACCCACTTAATATAAAAAAGAAACTTACAGCACATAAAGCGCCATTCCCACCGGGCGGCATATAATTTATTCTATAGCCTTCACTATGCCACAAAAAAATTAATAAAAAAGATATAAAACGTAAAAATTGTAATTGATTTGCTCTTTCACACATACTTTTATTTCCCTACCTATTTAAAATATGGATTCAAATGATTTCCCATATTTGTATGAACGATTTCTCCAGAAATACATCTTGCATATTCACTGGTTAAAAATAAAGCAACCTCAGCTACTTCTTCCGGAACAAAATATCTTTCGCTAATATACTGTTGAGTAGCTAAATTACCTGTTTTATCCTTTTTGACTAAATTAGAGCAAGTAACTCCAGGAGCAATACCATTTATTCTAATACCTTCCCCTACAAATCGACAAGAAAGCCCCTCTACCAAACTATTTATAGCAATCTTAGTTAATCCGTATGGCAAATAATCGCATTGACTGCCTCTTTCAGAAGAAATAAATAAAACATTAAAATCTTTTTTTTCTTCATTTTTCAATCTTTTAATAATATTTTGTGTTAAAAAATATGCGCCTTTTAAATTAATACTAAATTGTTCATCAAAAGTTTCTTCGGTAACAGTTAAAAAATCTTTTTCGTGTTTTGATACACCCGCATTATTAATTAAAACATTAATTTTATGATATTTTTTTAATATATAATCAATCAATTCATTATGAGAATTAATGTTTTGAACGTCATTGACAAAGTAACTTGCGTTCTTTAATGTTGAAACCGCCGTTTTTAATTTTTTTTCATTTCTTCCTGTAATGATAACATTTGCACCAGACTCATCAAATTTCTTTGCCATTTCCAAGCCTAGACCATCACTACCACCTGTAATTAAAACCACTTTACCTTTAAACATTTCGTTTATACCTATATTGGCCGTAGTAACATATATTTTCTTTTTAGAATTAATTACATATTTAATTCCTTTTTTCAAATCTTGCTTAAAACTCACATTCACACCTCATTTCTTATTTTTTTACGATCTTTTTCACTTTATTAATGATCGGTTTTGGCAAATTTTTTTTAATAGTATTTTTTATAATCATTTTATTTTGTTTTTTTAATGATCGAATAATTTGCAATGCTTCACTTTCATCTTCTGCATTAGTAAAAATCTCAAAAATAATAGATTTTTCATATAATTTTGAATCAGTGAACATATCCATATATTTTAAAACATCATCTTTACTTTGAGCAGAAATATATTGAAATCCTAAATCATTTGCTAAATTTTTAACTAAATTAGACGATTTATTTCCAAAATGTCCATCCGCAGCAATAAAATCACTCACTTCTAAACCAGCTTGGCGAGCCGGATGACTGTAATTATGAAATTCTGTTCCACAGCCATTGTTTATTAAAATAATTCGCAAATTATTCCTTATATAACGATTCCCCAATGAATTCAAGTCATAAAAGAATGCTAAATCACCTACTACGCCATAATATATCTTATCAGGATTTGCTAAACTAGCACCAATAAGTGTTGACATAGCTCCATCAATTCCAAAACCACCCGTATTAGCAAAAACATTCAGATTTTTCTTACTATAAAAATAATTCCAAGATCTAAGCGAATTCAAAATTGCTAAATGGATCGTGCTCTTTTCTGAGATTTTTTCAATCATTGTTTTTGCAACCCAGATATTTGATAATGGCAATTCACTTTGTTTTGCCAAAGAATTTAATTCATTTACTTCATTTTGCCAATCCTCGCAAAATGAAGTATTTTGGGATTTGGGAACTAAAGCATTATATTTCTTAAAAAAATCAATCTCTTGCATTTGAAAAACATATTTTAAATTTTTAAATGGATCTCTAATATGACCATCAGGGTTTACACGCCATGTTTCTCGAGAATTAAGATTTAAATAGGCTCCGGAAATATCTCCAATATAAATTATCAAATCAAAATCATTTAATGAACTTTTGTAATATTCTTGATCACATACAATATTAGCTAATACTCCATATTTTCCTATGTAATTACTTGTATAATCACAAATTACTACTGCATTATATTTTTCACAAAATTGATCGACAGTCTCTAATAGCTCCACAGACCACTTCTTATGTGCGCCAACAAAAATACCGATTTTATTTTTATTTAATTTTGGAAATTCATCATTATATTCAACTCGATCAATAAATCTTGTTAAAGGTAACTCTTTAGTAGTAAAACTTCCATAACTTTTACCATCAGTTGTTATATTAATATGAACCGGTCCACCGCCATTATGCTTTAATTCTAGAATGGCTTTATTTATTAAGAAGTTACAACCATATTCAT
>CALVMI010000065.1 GCA_944345045.1 uncultured Bacilli bacterium
CGAGTAAGCAATTACTCCTTGCTTTTTGTGTAATCAAAAAGCCATTAGACCATAAGGAGGTGTAGAAAATGAACAAATACGAAATCATGTTTATTGTAAAAGCTACTATGGAAAGTGCAGATATTAAGAAATGTGCTGAAAGTTTTAAATCGTTAATTGGCGATTTAAAAGGAAAAGTGGTTGAATACAAAGAACTAGGTGAGAAGAAACTTGCATATCCAATTAAAAAAGAATTAAACGGATATTATTTTGTAATGCAAGTTGAAGCTAACAAAGATACGATTCAAGAATTTGATCGTAAAATTCGTTTAGATGAAAATGTTTTAAGACATTTAATTATTCGTCAAGAAGAGGAGTAAAATATGAATAAAGTTATTTTAATTGGTAGATTAGCAAGAGACCCTGAAATGCGTACAACTGGAAGCGGTATTGCTGTAACGCGTTTTACTGTTGCGGTTTCTCGTCCTTTTAATCCTCAAAATGGACAACCACAAACCGATTTTATTGGCTGTGTTGCTTGGCGTAGACAAGCTGAGAATATTGCTAAATATTGCAGTAAAGGATCACAAGTTGCTGTTGAAGGGCGTATTCAAACGGGAAGTTATGATGGTGCCGACGGTCAAAAACATTATACAACCGACATTGTTGCAGATAATGTTACTTTCTTAGGCTCTAGAAATACTCAAAATAGTGAATCTTCTTTTGATAGTGCTAATTTCTCACAACCTATGCCTAGTTATGATGAAAGTCAAAGTATTCCAACAACGGATGTTAGTGAAGATCCATTTAAAGACTTTGGTGAAGAGATTGCGCTTTCTGATGACGATCTACCATTCTAGGAAAGGAGATTTTAATTATGGCTGAATATAGAAGAAAAAAGAAAAAAATATGTCAAATGTGTGCTGGTAAAAGTGTTGATTACAAAGATGTTATGATTATTAATAAATATATTAGTGAAAAAGGTAAGATTTTACCAAGACGTATGACTGGTGCATGTGCAAAACATCAAAGACATATTGCTGAACAAATTAAATATGCAAGATTTATGGCTTTAATTCCATATGTTAAATAGAATACATAACGTATTCTTTTTTTGATTTTAGGTGATTTATGAAAAAGATTAATGGATATATATTGTTAGATTCTCTAAAAGTTTCCCAAAGAATACCTAGAGATACAAAAGGAGAAGTTTTAAAATTTTTTGATCAACAAGAATTATATTTTAAAGCTTGTTCTGAAGCTGAAATAATTTCTTATTTGTTTTGTGAAAGAATCTTTAAGGCTCTTTCTTTTCCAGTTGTTCATTTTGAAATGGCTATGTATCAAGGAAAAACGGGAGTTTTGACTACTAGTTATAATCCCGCTCATCAGAAAGAAATCTCTTTGCAAAAAATTTTGAATATTTATTATTCAGAATATGTTGTTAAGCATAAACATAAATCTTGGATAACTAAACCTTATGATCTTTATAATTTGGAAGATTTAGAAAAAGCTTTATTATATTATTATAAAGATGATGGTATTGTTCTTTCTTTGATGTCACAACTCACGTTTTTGTTTTTCTCACAGTTTTTTACTGGAGATTATGATATGCATGCTAAAAATCTTGTTGTTATAGATAATCAGATTGCTCCCTTATTTGATTTTGGAGGAAGTTTTAAATTGCAGTTTGATTCTAATTTTTATACTTTAGCTTTAGATAAAAAGAGCAGATTTGGAGTTCGTAAAACTCCAAGAAAAGCTTTGTCTGAATTTCCTAGTGAATATTTGGATTTAATGCGTGAGATGCTACTTAAATTACCTACACAAGATGAGATTCTTATAGATATTGAAAAACAAATTGGTCTTCCGATTCATGCAAATCTTACTCGTCATATTTGTTTTGATCATTATAAACAAGAAATTTCTTTATTCTTAAATCAACCACATATTTCTTTTAAGTAAATTTATGCTATAATAAAAAGGAATTAAAGGAGGACTTTATATGAAAGTAATTCTATTAAAAGATGTAAAAGGTCAGGGAAAAAAAGATGACATTATTAATGTTAGTGATGGTTATGCTACTAATTATCTTTTTAAAAATGGTTTAGCGGTTCCTGAAACGAAAAAAAGTAAGGAAGTATTAGATCGTTCATTACTTGCGCGTCACTTAGAAGAAGAATCTTTAGTTTCTGATCTTGAAAAAATAAGAGATCAATTAAAAAATAAACAAGTTGTCTTTCAGGTAAAAACTGGAAAAGATGATAAAGTTTTTGGAGTTATTTCTACTAAGCAAATTAGTGAAGAATTAAAGAAAATGGGTTTTTCAATTGATAAAAAATGTATTAAATCAGATCATGTAATTGACTCTTTGGGAACTCATGAGGTTCAAATTGAGCTTCATAAAAGAGTTAAGTTTCCTTTAAAAGTTGTTTTAAAAAAGTAGGTGATGAATAATGGCATCAAGAGTAATGCCTCAAAATTTAGAAGCAGAAATGAGCGTTTTAGGTGTATCTTTTTTAAATCCATATGCGATGGAAAAAATTATGGAAAATTTAACAGAAGATATGTTTTTTAGTGATGCTCATAAAAAAATTTTTGCTGCGTTAGTTTCTTTGTATAAGAATAATACGCCTATAGATATTACTACAGTGAAAAATGAACTTGATAAACAAAAAAATTTGAATGCGATTGGCGGGATTGAATACTTAAGTGAAATTATTGATTCGGTTGCAACTAGTGCCAATTTAGATTATTACATGGATATTGTTAAAGATAAAGCTACGCGAAGAAGACTTATAGATACAGCTACAAACATTGTAACAGATGCATATGATGAAGAAGAGAATTTGACTAGTTTATTAGATTCTTCTGAACAAAAACTTTTAAATGTTATAAGAACTCGTAAAACAAGTGAATTTAAACCTATTACTGAGGCTTTACGAGAAGCGCATGAAAATTTGGAACGTATGAGCAAAAATAAAAGTGTTGTAACTGGTTTGACTACTGGTTTTAAAGATTTGGATAAAGCTACTGCGGGTCTTCATGAAGGTGAACTTATTATTTTGGCTGCTCGTCCAGGTATGGGAAAAACTGCCTTTGCGCTTAATATTGCTACCAATGCAGCAATGAGTACGGATAAAGCTGTGGCCATTTTTAACTTAGAAATGAGCGCTGAACAACTTGTAAATCGTATGATTAGTTCGGTTGGACAAATTGAAGGCGATAAATTAAAAACAGGTATGCTTAATGATAATGATTGGAAACGATATACAGAAGCAATGAGTGAGCTTGCTGATACAAACATTTATATTGAGGATGATGCTTCTGTAACAGCTCCTGAAATCAAGGCTAAATGTCGAAGACTTGCTTCTAGTCCAAAGGGATTAGCTCTTGTCGTAATCGATTACTTACAGTTAGTTACAACTGGAGGTAGAGTTGAATCAAGACAGGTGGAAGTTTCGGAAATTTCTCGTGCTTTTAAAACGATGGCTATGGAGTTAAAGGTTCCTGTTATTGCTTTGGCTCAGTTGTCTCGTAATGCTGAAAGACGTGAATCTAATCAACCTAGACTTGCCGATTTGCGTGAATCTGGTTCAATCGAGCAAGATGCTGACTTAGTATTATTTTTAAATCGCCAAGATTATTTTGAAAATAAAACCGCGGAAAACAAGAGCAATATTGTACCTGTTGATGTTATTATTGCCAAACATAGACGTGGTAGTACCGGTTTATTTCAAATTTTGTTTGAATTAAATAAAAGTTGTTTCAAACCTTATTCGCCAATGGAAGAGATGTAGGTGAAAGTTCAATTTACGAACTTTCTTTTTTATGTTATAATTTAAAAGTGCTAAAGGAGTGCTTATGAAAATTAAAGATAAAATTCTTTTAGGGATAGTAACAATTTTAAGTGTCTTACTATTTGTTTGGATCGGGTTTCCAGAAAAGAATACGACACCTCACAATGTGTATCAAGTTTATTTAAATGGAGAAATACTTGGATTAATTGAAGATCAAGATGAACTTTTAAATATGATTAATGAAGAACAACAAGATATAAGAGAAACATATCAAGTTGATCAAGTATATCCGCCAAATGGCTTTAGTATTACACCTTATGTTACTTATGATGAGGATATTACTACAGCTAGCAACGTTTATAATAAAATTCAAGAAAAAAGTGATTTTACGATCGAAGGATATCTGGTAACAATTACAACACCGGCAACGGAAAATGAAGAGGAAAAAGTTGTAGAAATTCAAGTTTTAGATGATGATATTTACTATGATGCTGAATATAACTTTATCACTACTTTTGTTGATGAAGCGGATTATTTGGCTTATATCAATAATACTCAAGAGGAAATTGTTGATGTTGGTTCGTACATTAACCATATGGAATTTGAGGAAACTGTTACGATTAAAAGTGCCTATATTTCTGTTCATGATAAAATTTTTACTGATGCTGATGAACTTACGCAGTATTTGCTTTATGGAACTACAGAGCCAACGGGAAGTTATGTAGTGCAAATGGGTGATACTTTAGCTTCGATTGCTGAAGCAAGTCGCTTAAATGTTCGTGAACTTTTAATTGCTAATCCTAAATATCGTGGAGAAAATGCTGTTTTAGCTATCGGCGATACTTTATCTAATGGCGTTATTAATCCTTTGCTTACTTTATATCAAGAAGTGCGAATTACAGAAGACGTTGAACAAGCTTTTACTAGAACTACGGTTGTAGATTATAACTTAGGCAGAGGTGATAGTGAAATTACGCAAGCTGGAGTAACTGGTTTGGAACGAATTACCCAAGAAGTGCGAATTATTAATGGTGAACGTGGACAAGATGCGAACGTTATTAGCAGTGTAACTATTCGTGAAGCAGTTGAGGAAATTACTTCTGTTGGTCCATCTTATTCGGCTAACTGGGGAAGTACACATGGTAATTACATTGATACAGGTATGACATGGTCATGGCCGACTCTTACTCCATATATCATCACTACTGATTATGAGTGGCGTTGGGGAGAATTCCATAATGCACTTGATATTTCTGGTCCTGGATTTAATTCGCCTATTTATGCTTCTCAAGAAGGTACGGTAGTCGCGACTAACGCAACTTGTGCTAACTATGGTTGGTATGGAAGTATGTGCGGAATGAGTTATGGAAATTATGTTATTATTAGACATGCAAATAATTTCTACACGATGTATGCCCATTTAACAACTAATTTGATGGTTTCGGTGGGAGATCATGTATCTAAAGGTCAGCAAATTGGTCACATGGGAAGTAGTGGATCTTCAACTGGTGCTCACTTGCATTTTGGTCTTTCATCAGGAGATCCTATGCATGGTGGTACTTGGTACAGTCCTTGGAGTTTGTTTAGATGAAAGCTGTAGTATTAGCTAGTGGAAGTGAAGGTAACTGTACCTTTTTTTCTTCTCAAAATGTGCGAATTTTACTTGATATAGGAAAAAATGCTAAATATATTAAGGAAAAGATTTCTGAAATTAATGAAGATCCAATGTTGATAGACGCTATTATAATTAGTCATACCCATGATGATCATGTTAGTGCTTTAAAAGTTTTTTTGAAAAAATGTCATCCTAAAGTATATGTTACTGAAAAAATGTATTATGATTTAGATTTTCTAAAGACGTATGATAATGTTGTTATTTATGATGATGATTTTTATATTGGAAATATTCGAATTCAAACGATTCGAACGAGTCATGATGTTAGCGATTCACGTAATTTCATTCTTTCTGATGGTCTAGAATCTTTAGTATATTTAACTGATACGGGTTATTTAAATAGAAAATATTTTTCTGCATTACAAAATAAAAATTATTATTTAATCGAAAGTAATCATGATATTGAAATGTTAATGAATGGACCTTATCCAAAGTGGCTTAAACAAAGAGTATTAGGAACACTCGGGCATTTATCTAATAAAGATAGTAGTTTTTATTTAACAAAATTAGTAGGTGAAAATACTAAAAAAATTGTGTTAATGCATTTGTCTCAGAAAAATAATACAGAAGAAAAAGCTCTTGAAACTTTTTATCAAACTTTTAAAGAATATGAGATGGAGTTTTCTGATGTGGTGTGTGCTAAACAAAATGAAATAACGAAGGTGTGCGATGATAAAGATTTTGTGTGTCGGTAAAATTAAAGAAAATTATTTGAAAGAAATGATTCAAGATTATGAAAAGAGAATATCTAAGTATCATAAAATAGAAATTATTGAAGTTAAAGATGAAGATAATTTGGAAAAGGAACGGGATCATTTGTTGCCTTTTATTTCTAATCGAGATTATGTTATTACTTTAGAAATTTTAGGTAAAATGATGACTAGTGAAGAGTTAGCTAAAAAAATAGATGAAATTTATTTAACGCATTCCACTATAACTTTTGTTATTGGAAGTTCTTTGGGATTACATGAGGATCTTAAAAAGAGAGCTAATTTAGCTGTATCTTTTTCCAAATTTACTTTTCCACACGGTTTATTTCGCGGAGTTTTATTAGAACAAATTTATCGGAGTTTTAAAATTTTAAACAATGAAAGTTATCATAAATAGTAAAGTGGGTGAAATTATGATTGGCAATGATTGGGATGAAAAATTAAAAATAATTTGGGAAAGTCCTGGTTTTCATAAATTTATGAGTATTGTAGATCATGAATATGAAACTAAAACGATTTTTCCGCCTCATGATCATATTTTTGAAGCTTTAAAACTTACGCCATATTATAATGTAAAAGTCGTGATTATGGGACAAGATCCTTATCATGGAGAAGGTGAAGCACATGGGCTATCTTTTTCGGTTCAAAAAGGAGTAAAAGTTCCACCTTCTTTACAAAATATCTATAAAGAGCTTTATGATGATTTAGGAATTCCTCCTCGTAATGATGGTGATTTAACCGGTTGGGCTAAAGAGGGAGTGTTACTTTTAAATGCTGTTTTAACAGTTGTTAAAGATACTCCTGCTTCTCATCGTAAACTTGGCTGGGAGTTATTTACCGATTATATAATTAAATTGGTCAATCAAAAAGATACTCCTGTCGTTTTTATACTATGGGGTAACTTTGCTAAAGAAAAAGCAAAACTTATTACGAATCCGATACATCATATTATCATGTCACCCCATCCAAGTCCTTTTTCAGCAAGATATGGTTTTTTTGGAAGTAAGCCTTTTTCTAAAACAAATGCCTTTTTAAAAGCTGATGGTTTAAAAGAAATCGATTGGGGGAGAAAAGAATAAGATAATTTGTCAAGAATTGTCTTTTTTTTGTTTCTAAAAAAACAACAAATATGATTTGTGATATACTTTATATGGTGATGCTCATTGAAATTCTATCAAGAAAAAATAGAAGATGTCTTACAGTACTTTAAAACTTCTAAAGAAGGTTTAAGTAAAGTAGAAGCAAAAAGACGTGTAGAAAAATATGGAGAAAATGTTATTCAAGGTAAAAAAAGAAGAAGCAAATTGCAAATTTTTTTGAGTCAATTTAAAAATTTTATGGTAATCTTACTTTTGGTTGTAGGAATTTTATCTTTCTTTTACGCCCTTTTTGAAACTCATGATTATTTAGATTCTATCGTTATTTTAGGAACAACTTTTGTAAATATTTTCATGGGATATTTACAAGAAGATAAAGCAGAAGATGCAGTTGAAAAATTAAAACAATATAGTATTACTAAAGTTCAAGTTTATCGTGATGGTAAAATTGAAGAAGTTTCATCTACAGATTTGGTAGTAGGTGATATAATTGTTTTAGAAGCTGGAGATAGTGTGCCTGCTGATGCAAGAATTCTTGAAAGTTATTTTGCTAAGGCTGACGAGTCTGTTTTAACTGGCGAGAGTAATTCTGTTTCTAAAAATGATGAAATTCTTGGTGCGGATGTTTCTTTACATGAAAGAAGTAATATGGTATTTGCTGGAACAAATTTGGTTTCAGGAAAAGTTGTTGCAGTTGTTGTGGCAACTTCCATGAAAACAGAAATTGGTAAAATTGCAAAAGCTATTAATACAAGTGAAGAGCCTATAACTTCTTTACAAGTAAAAGTAAAAAAAGTAAGTACTTTTATTTCTATGGTTGCTATTTTTCTTGTGATGTTTGTCTTAATCTTTAGTATTATTAAAGATTATGATGTTTTAACGGTAATTATGCTTTGTATTTCGATGATTGTTGCTTCTGTACCTGAGTGCTTGCCAATTGCAATTACTTCTACTTTGATGATTGGCGTGAAAGCTATGGCTAAGAAAAAAACTGTAGTACGAAATATGGCAGCAATTGAAACACTTGGGGCAACGGAAATTATTTGTACAGATAAAACAGGAACCCTTACTATGAATCAAATGGAAGTTGTTAAAGGATATCTTGATGGCAAGGTTACCTCTTTAGAAGATTTTGATTTGCATAAAAATGATAAAATTGTTTCTATTTTGGCTCTTTGTAATACAGCAATCAAAGATAAAAAAGATAAATATGTTGGAGATGCTGTAGATGTTGCTTTGCTAAATTTTTTAGAAGAAAAAAATATTTCAGTTGAGAAAGTGAAACAAAGTTTTCAAAAGATTGTAGAAATTCCTTTTGATTCAGAGAGGAAAATGATGAGTTTTGTTTATCAAAAAAATCAAAATAAAATTTTATTTACTAAAGGAAGTTCGGAGGCAATACTAAGCCGGTGTGGCTTTTTACTAGCAGATGGAGAAGTTAAAAAAATTACAAAAGAAGAGAAAGAAAACCTTTTAGAAATGGAAGAGGCTTTATCAAAAGAAGCTTTAAAAGTTATTGCTTTAGCGTATAAAGAAGAGTTACCTACTTATGATGAGGAAGAAAAATATTTACAAGAAGAAAACAAACAATTGATTTTTGTTGGACTTTTAGCTATGAAAGATCCGGCAAGAAGTGATGTTAAAGCTGCTATTCAAAAATGTAAAAGTGCTAAGATTAGGCCAATTATGATTACAGGCGATAGTTTAGATACTGCTCTTGCTATTGCTCGTGAAGTAGGAATTATTGAAAAAGGAGAAGAAGGCATCTTAGGTAGTGAACTTGATAAGATGACACCGAAAGAGTTAAAAAAATGTGTTAGTGAGTATAATGTATTTGCAAGAGTTTCACCAGATCATAAATATCTACTTGTAGATACTTTACAGCGTCAGGGAAAAGTCGTTGCAATGACGGGTGATGGAGTAAATGATGCTCCAGCTTTACAACTTGCGAATGTTGGAATTGGAATGGGGGCTAGTGGGACAGATGTAACAAAAAGTGTTTCTGATATTTTGTTGCTTGATGATAGTTTTTCTACGATTGTAACTGCTGTTTCAGAAGGAAGAAGAATTTAT
>CALVMI010000066.1 GCA_944345045.1 uncultured Bacilli bacterium
ATAATGTGGGTAATAATAATTTATTAGAAAGACTACTTCTTCTCATCAAAGCTTCAACAGATGAAGAAAGAAGATCTATCGCGGAAGGAAGTGAAATGTTAATGGATGTTGTAACCCAAATTAGAAAATTTTTATATGATGAAGAAACAAAAGAAATGAAAAACATTCAAGACAAATGGAAAGAAGAAGCCAGAGACGAAGGTTTAAAAGAAGGTCGTGAACAAACTAAAATTGATTTAGCAGTTAAATTAATCGGTAAATTGTCTCTGGATGAAATAGCCCAAGTAACGGGACTTTCTAAAGATCTAATTGCAGAAAAAGCATCTTTAAAAATTTAAAAAAGATGCTTTTTTTATTTCTTTGCATAATATTTTCTTTTTGAAACATATTAAAAACGGGTGAAAGTATGAGAAAAGATGAATATCAAAAATTAGTGAGCGAATATACTCCGAAAGAAAACAAATGGAAAAATGCTGTAATTGCTTTTTTAGTTGGTGGTTTAGTTGGCCTAACTGGACAAGTTATTGTAACTATTTTACAAAATTCGTTTGGAATGGAAGTAATGGAATCTTATTCTTGGCTTTGTGTTATTATTATTTTCTTAGCGAGTTTGGCAACTGCTTTAGGCTTTTTTGATAATTGGGTAAGCAAATGCAAAGCGGGTTTGTTTTTACCAACAACAGGTTTTGCGCATTCCGTTACTAGTGCTGCTCTTGATTATCGTAAAGACGGATTTATTACTGGACTGGGATCTTCTTTCTTTAAATTAGCAGGAAGTGTTATTTTATATGGTATTATTAGTGCATTTTTCTTAGGAATATTGGGGGTAATTATTTATGGCTAGTAAAAAATTTGCAAATGTTTATATTAAAGATGCTTTTAGTATAGCTGGTCCCGTTGAAAAAAAGGGAAGTATTAAAGATTATGATTTAGTTATGGATGATTATTATTATGAAGAAAAAACTTTTGAACAAGCTGAAATTAAAATGCAAAAAACGGTAATTGATCATTTATTAAGTAAAATGAAATTAATTCATAGTGATGTTGATTTAATCGTTGGTGGTGACCTATCAAATCAAATCAGTGTTTCTGGCTATGCAGCTAGTAATTACAGTATTCCTTTTTTAGGGGTTTATTCTGCCTGTGCTTCTTTTGTTGAATCACTTATTTTGGGAGCAGAGTATTTAGATAATAAAAGAAAAGGAAATGTAGTATGTGTTACTTCTTCACATAATTTACATGCTGAAAAGCAATTTCGATTTCCGATTGAATATGGGGCTCCTAAACCAACAACGACTACTTTTACGGCCACAGGAGCCGTCGCGTGTCTTTTAACAAAAGAACCTGCAAAAGTAAAAATAGAGAGTTATACAATTGGTAAAGTTATTGATATGGGTTGTAAAGATGCTTCTCATATGGGAGCTGTAATGGCCCCTGCCGCGGCAAATGTATTAGTGAATCATTTAACAGAATTAGAACGCGATATTAATTATTATGATGTGATTTTAACTGGTGATTTAGGATGTATTGGGGGTAAAATTCTCAGTGAATATTTAAAAAGAACATATAGTCTTAAAATGAAACAACACATTGATGCCGGTTGCGAACTTTATTTAAAAAGTCAAGAAGAAACTTATGCTGGCGCTAGTGGTCCGGTAGCACTACCTTTATATCTATTTAATAAATTATTAAAACAAAAGAAAAAGCAGAAAGTATTGTTAATTGGAACGGGTTCTTTACATAATCCATTCTTTGTTAATCAAAAACTTACCATTCCAGCTGTGGCACATGCTGTAAGTTTGGAGGTGAACGGATGATTTTCTTAAAAGCTTTTTTGGTAACGGGACTATTTTGCTTTATTGCACAAGTAATTATGGATAATACTAAACTTACTCCTGGTCATATAACTTCTTTATTTGTAGTGTTTGGAGCTGTTTTATCTTTTTTTGGATTATATTCCAAACTAATTGAATTTGGAGGAGCAGGAGCTACGGTACTTATTTCTAACTTTGGTCATATGTTGTATATGGGGGCAATTGAGGGCTTCCATGAAGTAGGTGTTTTAGGTCTTGCTAGTGGTTTATTAGTAAAAAGTTCTTTGGCGATTGTAAGTGCAGTTGTCATTGCCTTTGTTCTAGCTTTAATTTTTAAACCAAAAAACTAAAGAAAAGGAAAAAAGATCTTTTTCTTTTTTTGCGTTTTTGATATAATAACTCTAGAGTTGATGAGAATGAAAAAGAATAAAAGGAAAAATGAAACCGTTGTAATTAATAAAGATCCGCTTGCAACTACGACGATTGGTAAGTTAGATACTAAAGAAAATGGTCCTATTTTTGCTATTGTGGGAATAGCTATTTTTGTAGTATGCATTTTTTGTTTACCCTATTTGTCAGAGTGGATTGCTAATTTTTCATTTACACCACCGACAATCGTTCAAAATCCAAATACACCAGAGACACCTACAGATGATGGAAGTGATGAAGATAATGAAACGACGTATTATGATCTTACCGATGATTTACGTATTACCTTAGATACGGTAACATTTCAAAATTTTGTGGTTGATGAAACGAATAGAGCTATTTCACTTGATGCTGTAATTAGCGGAGGAAGTAGTAACAACTTATTTCAAAATACTAATTATTATTTAGAAATTTATACTAATGATGAACTCCTTTTAGATCGAATGCGTCTTATACCAACGACGACGGGTACTGTTTTTCACTTTGCTTTGTCTCTTCGTTCTAATGTGACGCCTTCTGATATTTCTAAAGTAGCTATAGTGATTAAAGAAGAAGAAGATTATCCAGCGGTGGAATTAAATGAAGTTGATGGAGTGCCAACATTTGTGTGTACAAAAGATAATGAAACTGTAACATACAGATTTGCTTTGGAAGAGGAAGTTTATGTATTAAAAGAAATTGAAGAAGAAGCTCTTTATGAAACTGATGCAACTGATTATGAAACAAAATTAGCGGAGTACAACGAGCTTTATGATTCTTACAGTAATATTGATGGAGTAACAACGCATCTAAATCCTTTGTCTAATGGCTTTTCGTTTAATACAACTATAGATTTAGAGGAAGTAGGATCAGCTGTTTATCAAAGAACTTTTACTAAAGACATTTATTATCCATTAAATACGGATGTTAGAATTGTTGCTTTTGAGCTGTCTGCTTCTTTGTATACCTGTGAATGACCTTTACGGTCTTTTTTTTTGCTAAAAAATTTTGTATAATGGTAATGGTGATAGTAATGAATATAGAATTACATCTAGAAAATTTCGATGGACCACTAGATCTACTTTTGCATCTTGTGAAAGAAACAAAAGTAGATATCTATGAAATTAATATGAGTGAGATCATTGAAAGTTATTTATCTTATATTCATTCTTTGCAAGAATTAAATATTGATGTTGGCAGTGATTTTTTAGTGATGGCAGCAAATTTACTACATTTAAAAAGTAAGAAACTTTTAGGAAAAGAAGAAGAGGATGAAGATCAAGAAAGTGAGTATGCTATTACTAGTGAAGAAGATTTAAAACAAAGAATTTTAGAATATGAAAAATATAAAAATATAACAAGGGATTTGCAAGATCTAGAGGCTAAACGTAAGGAAGTTTTTACAAAAGTTCCAGAAAATTTAAAAGAATATCAAGAAGAACGGGCTTTGGTTAATGAAGGTTTAACGATAGAAGATTTGTTAAAAGCCTTGTTAGAGGTGGAAAAAAGACTTCATTATAAAGAACCAATGGAAACAAAAATTACTCAGAAAGAATTGAGTGTCAAAGAACAAATTTTGCATATTAAAAATATTTTAAAGAGTAGAAAAAGTTGTTGTTTTGATGAATTGTTTATCTATAAAACGAAAGAATATATTATTACAACTTTTTTGGCTATTTTAGAAATGAGTAAGCAAAAGGAAATTAGATTAGAACAAAAAAATAGTTTTGAACCCATTATGGTGGAGGCGATTTAAATGAAATTAGAAGGTGTATTAGAAGGTTTATTGTTTGTCCAAGGAGATGAAGGAATTACTTTAGAAGAAATTTGTAAGATTTTAGAAGTTTCTATGGAAGAAGCAAAAAGTCTACTAATGAATTTAAAAAAAGCTTATGAAAATGAAGATAGAGGTTTACGAATTCGTTTTTTAGGTAATGCTTTTAAACTAACTACAAAAGAAGAACATCGTGCATATTATCAAAAACTTTTAACACAAGAAAATAGTAGTTCGCTTAGTCCTGCAGCTTTAGAGGTACTAGCTATTGTTGCCTATAACGAGCCAATTACAAGAGTGGAAATTGATGAAATGAGAGGATTATCTTCTGATTATACTTTACGAAAATTAATTGCTAAAGGTCTTATTAAAGAAGCGGGTAAAAGTACAATGCCAGGTAGACCAAATCTTTATAAAACAACCCATGAATTTTTGGATTATTTTGGTTTAGCGACAAAAGAAGATTTACCAAAAATCGATATAGAATCAGAAAAAAATTCTGAAGAACAAGATTTATTTACTTCAATTTATAAAGAAGATGAAAAAATACTAGAAAAAGTATAAAATATTTGTTATACTTTATTTGTTCTTGCTTGTGTGGCGGAACTGGTAGACGCGCTGGACTCAAAATCCAGTGATAGCGATATCGTGTGGGTTCGATTCCCACCACAAGCACCATAAGAGTTTAACCTGAACCTTTAGGTGTTTCGGATAATTTATAAATGGAACTTGTCAAAAGTTCTTTTTTATGTTATTATGAATATGTCAAGGAAACTTGCATAAAATAAAAAGGGAACATTCAGTTTTCGTATGTTGAATGTCTACCCGATTTTCATTAGTTAGACATTTAATAGAACTTGTCAAAAGTTCTTTTTTATATTGATGACAAGGGAATTTGTATAAGACAAAAAAGGGAACATTCATTAAGAAGTGAACAAAAAGATAAAATTAGCTATTTGTGTTAAAATATGAGAAAGTTTAAATTCTTTTTTTGATAACTTAGATAGAATGTATTGTTTAATAGACCACGATACACCTTGTTGTCTAATAAATGATACCCTTACTATTACTAGAGGATTAAATAGTAAATACACTAAAAAATATGATGTTGAATATGAATATAGGTGCTATATTAATATTGTTTAGTTTTTTAATTGCGATTAAGTCATTGATGATTTAATCGTTTTTATTTGGATAAAAGGGTAATAACATTAATTAATTTTAGACATAATTTTATGTTTTTAATTAATAATCTCTAAATTATGAGTTTTATGTTGTATAATAAATATTAAAGCAAAAACTCGGAGGTGTTTAATGTGTTAGATGTAACAAAAGATGATATAAAAAATTTAAATGATTCTGATTTAAGAATTTTGGTAGGAAAACTAT
>CALVMI010000067.1 GCA_944345045.1 uncultured Bacilli bacterium
TTTTGATTTTTTCCGCTTCTTTTTTTAACGATTCAATGCATTTTTTGGGTGAACTTGTATCAATATTCTTAAAATATTTTAATTTAATCATAATATTATTTGGATTGTCCAAAATGCCGATAAATTCATCAACATTTTTTTCAGATATAATGCTATTTTTTAAAAAAAGATATTTAATTATAGAATGATATAATGTTAAAATCTTTTTTTCTTCATTTTTGCGAGATTCAAATTCTTTTTCTAAATCTTGCATTACTTCCTCATAAGATAAAGAAGTATCGTTTTCTTCTTTTGGTTCTTTTACTTTAGATTCTTTGATATTTAAATTATCGAATTCTATTAAAAAATCGCCAATTGTTCTTTTATCTAAATCTGGAATCATTGCATATTTTTCCATAAGTCTTTCTTGTTCGTTTTTTTCATAGCTTTCATAAGTAACCATTTGATTAACAACGCTTGAAGAATCTATTTCTGCCAATTTATCCTCAATTTTTTCTTTTTTACTAAATAGTCCACGTTTCTTTTTTAAAGCTTTTTCAACTATGTCAATTTTTTGATTTATTATTTCTATTTCAAGTGGTAGCTTAATTAATTCATATTTTTGATAAATGATATCACTTGAAGTTTCAATGATTTTAATTTCATTCAATAAATGGTCAATTTGTTCTTCTAATTTTTGTTTATCTTCTGAAAAAGATATACTTGGGTATTTGATATTTATTGTTTGAAAAGTTTTTTCTTCTAGAGGCTTTATTTCTTTTTTACTTTTTTCATAATCCTTTTTTAATGTTTCAAATCGTATATATTTTTGATTATATTCTTTTTGTAATTGTAAAAAGTTATTATAAGTATCTTGAGCCACTTTTTCTTTTTCTCTTAAAATTTCTTCTAAAAGTGTTACTGTCCGTTGTAATTTTTTTATATAAGCCATATCTTTTTTTTCTTGTTCTTTAATTTCAACTTTTTCTTCTTTTAACAAAGCTATCATTTCTTGTAATGTATATGCATGATTGTTTTTTTCAAAACTAATATTAGGCGTATTTTTTTTATAATCAGAAAGCTTGATTTCTATTTGATATTTTTGACCATATTTTCTATACCAACTATATTTTCCTAAAAAGTCTTCGGCTTCTTCTTCTGACTCAGTCAAAAATAATCTTGTGAGTTCACCATAAAGAGGGTCTTTGAACGTAAAAGAAATACCAATTTCTTCATTTTTGGCATACAAAAAAGGTTCTTTTCTTAAAGAATGAAATCCGTATTTATCAAAAATTTTTTTTAATACTTCTATTGTCACGTTTCTCAGCCCCATTTATATTAGCATTATATCATATTCTTTATTTTATTGCTAGATAATGATATAATATAAAACAGAAAGGGAAGAGATATGCGAGTTACAATCATTAATGATAAAAAAGAAAAAGATAATTTTCCAATTGGCACGATCTTATTACTCATTTTAGGAATTTTTTTGACATTTAATTCAGAAGGCGTTTTGGGATTTGTATTTATTCTTTTAGGTATTGGAATTTTACTTTATGGTGTTTATAAATTTTTTAAATATTACCAAGTAAAAAATCAATTTCATTTTGACGATTCTAGAATGATGATGAGTGCAATAAGCAGTTGTGTTATTGGTCTTTTAACTATTTTGCTTGCAAGTTTTATCACAAATGCAATATCTATAATTACAGGTATATGGCTTATCTTCACTGGTATTAACAAATTAAGTACTGCACCTTTGTATAAAGCAAATAAACCTAGTATGTATGTTGCTCAGCTTGTCGTTGCAGTTTTGTTTGTTATACTAGGAGTTTATTCTATATTTGCGGATAATGTTGTATTAATGGCTTTAGGTATTATATTAATTCTTTATTCAATTATTGATTTAATTAATTATTTTATCCAAAAAAAATAAGATTCAAGTTTTTGTCTTGAATCTTATTTTTTCGTTGTTTTCTTTTTTGTAGTTGTCTTTTTTCCTGTACTACTTTTTTTAGTAGTTGTTTTTTTTGTTGTAGCTTTTGTTTCTTTTTTTTCTTCTTTTTTAGGTTCTTCTGTAACTTGTTTTGCCTCTTTTTCTTTTTGCTCTTCTAAAGCAACTGCTTTTTCAATTTTTGTTGTATCTTTTCTAGCAAAATATAATCCTATTCCTACAATAATGATTACACCAGCAAATATACCAAATATAATTACACCATCGCTGTTTGTTGTGTCTGCATTTGTGATTAAAGGTGCAATAGGATCAACAAATTCTTCATTTTCATAAGTTTCTTTAATAGCTGTTTCGATTTTTTCATTACTAGATTCAGAATATCCTAAAAAAGTTTCTTCACCAATAATAATATAAGGTACTGCACCAGATGAAGATTCTCCCATGGCATCAGCAGCTTCGCTCATTAATTCAGAATTTTGTCTAGAACTTACTTCATAGTCTTGTAATACAAATAAATCTTTAAATTCTTCATCTTCAGCTAATTCGTTAAAATAAGCTAAAGCAGCTTGACAATGAGGGCATGTATCACTTCTAAATAAATATACATTTACCGTCTTTGCATTTGCATTACCTGGAACCAAAAATAAAAGGCCTAAAAAACTCGCAACTAACAAAATTGCTTTTTTCATATACTTCACTCCCTTTGTTTATTATAACAAAAGTTAATTGGAAATACTAGAATTTTTATCGACGCTTTTTTCTATATTTGTGGACATGATAAAAACAATACCTAAAACAGCAAGTAAAGAAATAAGTAATACTAATATATCTTTTCCTTTTTCTTTCATATCTTGTCCTTTCAATTTTTAATTATATCTTTCTTTTATGTAAATTTTGTGAAAGAAAAAAGAAGATTTTACTCTTCTTCTAATTCAGGTGTGAATTTTCCTTTTGTTTTAGTTATCTTAGTTTCTGAGACGTTAGATACTGAGTACATTCCTTCTTCACTCATCAAATTATATAAATCTTTTTGTAAAGTTAGTGTTTCATCTAAAGCATTTTTAAAAACTTTGTGTATTTCATTTGTAGAAGATTCTATTGTTCCGTGTAAAAACAAATCTGATAAGCCTTTTAAATCCCATAAAATTCCTTCTAACATTGTTTTACTATCCATGACTATTCTCCTTTCAATATATTATAAAAATCTTGATATAAATCCTTTATTTTCTTTTCTATTTTTTTTAAAGTATTTATTTCTTTTGTTTCAGTTACACATTCTTTGTTAATCGTAGTATGTCTTTTTAAATATTCGAGATGACTTAAAGCATCTTCAATATATAACAATTCCTTTTCACTCATATTTATCACCCATCTATAGTATTCCCTTGAATAAAAAAAATATACTCGTTTTGAGTATATTAAAGTTCAAACAGACTCATTTGTTCATTTTGAGGAATTTCTCGCTTATAATCAGCAATGATTGCATCCATATCTGTTAATATGTTGTTTTCGCTACATTTTTTTAAAAATAATTCCATTAAATGTCTATACTGTAGTGTATTGCAAATATTTTTTTTTCCATAAACTGCCATGTAATCTTCTTTTAGCCCTGGATACAATATATCTAAAGCTTTATAGTAATAATCTCTTTGATTTGTTTTAAGGGTCATTCCCATTCTTGTATAAATAAATTTAGCATCTGCTTCTTTACTTTTAACAATCATATTTAATATATTATCTTCTGTATCTGTTAAAAATGGAAGAACGGGTGTCATTAAAACTCCAGCATAAATTCCATTTTCCCGTAGTTTTCTTAATACTTCAAATCTTTTAGTTGAAGAAATTACATTTGGTTCAATTTTTTTGGCTAGTTCATTGTCATAAGTGGTAATAGATATGTTAATAATTACGCTGTTTTTTTTGCTAATTTCTGTTAATAAATCTAGATCCCTTAAAATTAAATCGCTTTTTGTATCGATAGCTACACCAAATCCGTATTTTAAGATTAGTTCTAAGGCTTTTCTAGTCAATTTTAATTTTTCTTCTTCTGGATTATAAGGGTCTGATAAGGAACCAAAGGACACGACTCCTTTTAGACCTTTACTTTTTAATTCTTCTTCTAAAATTTCTAAAGCGTTCTCTTTTATGCGTACTTCATCAAAATTATCAATATGATATGATTCACATCTAGAGTCACAGTATATGCAACCCATAGGACATCCCTTGTATAAATTCATATGATAATCGATTCCAAACCAGCGATTGCCTTGACTTGATTTTGTCATAATTGTTTTTGTCTTAATAACTTCCATTACACGGCCCCCTTAGGTTTTTCTTTTTTATTATAACGAAATGTAATAAAAAATGCAAACGTTTGTTACCATTTGCATTTTAATATTCGCTGTATGAACCAAATTTTAAAAATATATAGTTTTTCACTTCAATAATGCCCATTTCACCTTCACGAATTTCTACATTTTCAATAGGAACATACTTGCGCATATTTTCTTCTCGATAATATTTTTGTTCTTCAATTCCCATTTCATAGGCTTGTTTTGGATAGCCGTTTAATGCTATTTGAAGTCTTGCTGCCCCTTCATAAGTACAATAAGAATACCAAGTAAATAATAGTAATATTAGAGTAATTGCTAAAATATAATTTTTTTGATGTTTCATATAAGTTTTGATTAGAAAATAAAAGCTTAATACGATATATATAAATATAAAGAAATCAGAATTTGTTGAAAAAACTACACAAGTAAATAGTAGAACTTCAAGAAGTAAAATACTATAAATACCTATTTTTAAAGCTAAATTTTGAACTTGTCTTTTTGTTGCTTTTTTTACAGTTTGAAATGCGACAATTAATAATACAGCATTTATTAAGATCCAAATGAAAGTAAGGAAAAAGTTTTCATGTAGATGTCTTTGAAGATAGATTACCGAAGAAATTTCTTGAATACTAAATAAACTCCAGCATTCAATTAAATTCAAAATCAAAGTTAACATATTAATTAAAAATAGTAAAATACAACTTTTTCGTAATTTTTTACGATATAATAAAAAGCATTCTACAAATATAAGAAGATGAAATAGTATTAAAATGTATACCATGTCTACCACCTATTATTATTTTACCAAATTCCTTATGGCTCGTCCATATTTTTAATATCTGATACGCTTTTTCTCTACTGTTTGATTAGAATATATGGATCAGTACTAGA
>CALVMI010000068.1 GCA_944345045.1 uncultured Bacilli bacterium
TGTTTGGGTTAACTCACTTAATATACTTGGACTACTACTATCTAAATATACTTTTATATATTGACTATTTAATGTTGTTGTATTTAACACTTCTAAATTGATTTGATAACTTGCTAGTTGTTCGCAATTGTTCGTTAAAGTAAAGGTATATGGAGTCCCATTTATTCCTTCTTCATCTACTATTGGGTAAGCTTTTTCTAATTGGATAGCTTCACTATCTTCTGTAAAACTTACATCAAAACAAGATGTTGATATCCTATTACTATTTGTTTGCGCTAATGTAATTCGCCAAAAAGCATAACTTATACCAATACTTACTATACATAGTAAACCTATTATAAGCAGAACTATTTTTTTACTTGTTTTCTTTGTTTCTATCATTTTTTCCTTCACCTATTCTTTATATATTGATATATATCACGATATCAACAGTATGTCAATTTACAAATAGTTGACAAATTAATGCAAACAAGTTGGTCCCGTAGATATTTCAGTCACCGCCGGCTTTTCCTTTTCTATCTCAAAAAGCCTAGTCCTTTCTTGTTTAATTTTAGTTATTTGACTATCTTCTTTTTGATAAACAAAAAATCTCATAAAGAATTCACCTCTTATAAATAGCATGTATATTTTTTTCCATTTTATACAAAATATTAAGGGTGAGAAAATGAAGAATGAATACTTTAACCAAAGAATATCTTGTTTAGTAAAAAGTTGCCGTTTTTTTGATCAAAAAGAACAAAGATGTAGCCTAGGATGCATCGAAGTCGGAAAAAGTAGTAATCATGCAAGATGCAATAATTATGAAAAAAGGAATTTAGAGTAAATCCTCAAATTCCTTTTTTGTTTGATTTGTAATAACAGTTTCATTTTTAATGGCTTCTCTAATAAGATCTTCATAGGGAATAAGTTTTTCATATTCTTCGCATTTTTCTTTTTCTGGATTAATTACCGGATGCTCCGGCACAAAAATAGTACAACAATCTTGATAAGGTAAAATACTTGTTTCGTAAGTTCCAATTTCTTTAGCTAAAGAAATAATTTCTAATTTATCAAAACAAGCAACTGGTCGAATAACCGGTATACGTACTACTTCATTAATAACAGCCATCGAAGAAAGGGTTTGACTGGCTACTTGACCAATAGATTCTCCATTAATTAAAATTTTACAACGATTATGACGGGCAATTATTTCTGAAATACGATACATCATTCTTCTCATGATGGTAACCAAATATTCATGTGGAATATTTTTATAAATCTCTTCTTGAATTTTTGTAAAATTAATCACATGTACTTTTATTTGAGAACCATATTCACTAACAATACTCGCTAAAGAAAGCACTTTATTTTTCGCTTCTTCACTTGTATGTGGAGGACTTTCAAAATAAATAGCTTCAATTTTCACGCCTCTTTTCATCGTTAAATAACCTGCAACTGGACTATCGATCCCGCCAGAAAGCATCAATAAACCTTTTCCTAAAGTGCCAACTGGATAGCCACCAAGACCTTTTATTTTCTCCGAATAAATATAGGCATGATCTTTTCGAATTTCTACATAAAAAGTCACATCAGGATGATGAACGTCAACTTCTATACCTTCTTTATTCTTTAGAATCACGCCTCCTAAATATTTACTTATTTCAGGACTTTTTAAAGGATAATTCTTATCACTTCTTTTCGTTTCAACTTTAAAAGTATGAAAATCTTTTTCTTTAACAATTTCAAGCAAGTTTTGTTCTATCGTGTTCATCTCGGTGTTTAAAAGTTCATATCCTATTTCAATCTCATGAATGCCAAAAGTCTTTTTTAAAATTTGCAAAACTTTTTCAAAATTAGATTCCTCTATTTTTAAAAACATTCTTCCTTTATCAAATGTAATTACAGCAAGATCTTTTGTTTTTTCTTCAATATTTTGTTTAAGTATTCGAAGAAACATTCCAATATTATCTTTTTTAGTATTTAATTCAGCATATTTAATCATAAAAACTTTTTGCATCCCATATTCCTCCCTCAACAAAAGTACTATATCAAAAAAGAAGAAAAAAGAAAAGAAGATTTTATTCTTTATCTTCTTTCTTTAATAAGCTTAATTTCTCATATACTAATCGAAAACAAGCTAAAAATTTATTTACTTCATCCGTTGTTGTTAAATAAGATAAACTAATTCTTAAAGTACTTGACGCACGTTTTGGATCATCATAAACAGCCATGACAGCCGTTGATACCTCTCCACTTGAACAAGCCGTATTTGTACTTAAATAAATTTCATATTCTTCTAAAGCATGTAAAAAAGTTTCGGCTTTTATATGATCAAAAGAAATATTTAAAATATGTGGAATACAAATTTTCGTTTGATTAATTTTTATACCATCATATTTTTTTAATTCTCCAACAATTTTTTCATTTAATCTTTTAATGAAGTTTTCTCTTTTATCTAAATCAACTGTAGCTAAACGAATTGCCTTAGAAAAAGCAACAATAAGTGGAACTGGTGGTGTACCTGGATTATACATATTTACAGATCCACTTCCGTACAACAAAGGTGTAAAAGGAACGCGACTATTTTTATAAAAAAGCCCTATCCCTTTTGGACCATATATTTTATGAGCTGTCATACTAGCTAAATCGACATCATGTAAATTAATCGCAACTTTACCTAGAGCTTGTGTCATATCGCTATGTAAAAAAGTATGAGGATTTTCTTTTTTAATAATTTGGCGAATCATTTTCAAAGGTTGTCTTACACCCATCTCACTATTAACTGCACAAACACTTACCAAAATCGTATCATTACGAATTTGTTTTTTTAGTTTATCAAAATCGACTAAGCCATCAGAGGTATTATCAATGTATCCAATTTCAAAACCAATATTTTCCAAATATTTACAAATACTATAAATAGAAGGATGCTCTAACTTAGAAACCAAAATATGATTACCATACTTCATATTAGCTAAAGCCGTGCCAATTAAAGCTAAATTGTTACTCATCGTTGCTCCAGATGTAAAAGTAATCTCACTTTCCAAAACGGAAAAAATATCACTTATTTGTTTAATCGCACTATGCATCAAAGCTTTTGATTTAACCCCCAAACTATGAATAGAATTAGGGTTTCCCATAAAATCTTTCGTCGCTCTAATATAAGACTCTAAAACATCATAAGAAACAGGCGTTGTTGCCGAATAATCTAAATAAATCATACTACTCACTTTCCTTTATCAAAATTGAACGAATTTGTTCCCAGTCAAACACTCTTCTAATATGGTATTTTTCTAATTCTTCCATACTATATGCCTCATTATGAAGCTGATTAAGTAAAAGTTTTGTTTCACCATATCCTTTTAAATTGGCCACTTTATCATCAATTTTTATCTCGCACATTATAATATCTTTAGAACCAGTTAACACAATTTTTTTAGGATCAATATATGGCATATTTTCTAAAATCCATTCGTATTTATACTTAGCCATAATACTACTTTCTTTTACTCTTCTTTTATCGACAAATGCAGTTACAATATAAATTTCATAATATTTAGAAAGTTCTTCAATTACTTCTAAAGCTTTAGGAATAATATCTACTTTTTTATAAATATTCACATTTTGATAAAAATAATCTAAGAATTTTTCTTTTTCTTCTTCATCCATTACATCTTCGACATAATAATGAGGAATATCCGTATATTTATAATCTGTATGTAAATATTCATTTACCGCTTCTAAATAGCCACCTTCACAAATTGTTTCATCTAAGTCAATCATCAACTTCTTCATGTCTTTACTCCCTAATTTTGATATTCATCCATTAATTTTTTATAAATGCCAGGTTCAATAATATTGATACTATGAATGGCAGTTTCCAAAGCATTTTTAAATTTTCCTTGAAAAAAGAATTTCTCAGCTTTCATAAGCCCAATATCTACTTCCGTATTAATTGGTCGATAACGATTGCCATACACAATTGCAGTCTCAGCCATTTTAGCCGTTTTAACAGTTTCTTTTGTAGTATTATACACCTTCAAAACTAAATCTCTAGCCGTATCTACTCTTGTATTTAAAACCTTAATCGAAATTGGCGTTTTTTCAAGTTCTTGCACCATGTTCGCAATAGCTTCGGTTGCCTCCCCAAGTTCCACAAAATAATTTTCGGGAATCATTGGCAATTTAAATGACTTGATACCCGATTTTGCTTGTTCTAATATTTGTTTCATCTCATCTAACTGTTCACGGGCTCTTAACTCATCTTCTTTTAAACTTCCTAAACTACGCAAAGCAACTTCTAATTTTTCCTCAGTTTTTAAAACCTTGATATTTAAAAGTTCCATGAGTTTTCCTAAATGAGAATAGGAAGATTTCTTGCTTCGACCATCGTCTATAATATCATCGTATTCTCCTCTTTCTTGAGCAAGTTCTTCTTTAATTTGAAAAACAACTTCAACATCTTCATCACTTAAATCATAACTATATTTAATATCATTCAAACGCTTTAACAAAGTATCATTAATTTTAGTTAACTTCGTAATTTTAATTAAAACTGTTCTTACATAATCGGAATAAATTTTTCGCGAAATTTTTTCTTTATCAAATTCATTATAAATAGAATCAAAATAATCAACCATTGTTTTTAATTCAAAAATAGAATCTTCAATATTTAAAACATTAAGTCTTTGAAAAATATCAGTTATTTTCTTACTTGATTCCGTAATATTATAAGGAATATTTAAATAATCTAGATTATAGCCATCTTTTTCCATTCGTTTACTAATATTAGAAATTTCAGTAATTTTTTTAGGAATAATTGTTTTACCAAGCGTAATAATTGAAGGAGCTTCATCAATAACAAGTTTTAAATTTCCCACTAAATCATCAATGGCCTTAACAATTTTACTAACTTCTTGATAAGACTTATTTTCCATGGCAATTTCAAAAGCACTAAAAAGTTTATCTACTCTTTCAAATTGAAGTTCCAAAGGTGAAGTAATTAATGTATAATCACTTTTATTATCTTGATATTTCATTAATATTTCACGATAATTTGCTTTTAACTTTGTAATTGTTTCACGATTTCTTTCTTCACTTAAAGTAATTTCTTTAATTTCATCTAATAAAAAATTGGCTTTTGTTCGAACATAATATATGTCCATTTCAATTTCGGATAATTTCTTTTTAACGGCTTTATAATCTTTTTGAGCATATAAATCTTCTGCTTCTAATAAAGCATCAGTAATACGTGGCACATCATTTTCTTTGATTTTTTTAAAACGATCTTGCCAAAGCGTCAACGTATCTTTCATATTTGAATTACTAATTAAAGGTTCTACTTTATTTAACTCAGCGATTAAAGCCGCAGATATAATTAAATTTTTATCTCTTTCTAATTCATTTATTTGCTTACGTAATGTATTTTTATCTTTTTTATTCAGCATAGTAAGAGCAACAATAATCAAAGCTACAGTCACGACATAATAAGCAATTCCCAAAATAATAATAAATTCCGTACTCATGGTGTTACCCTCCTACTCTTACATACATATTTTATCATATTTTGACATATTTAGAAGAAGAATTTTTGCAAAACCTGAAAAAAAGACTATTTTGTAGTCCTTTTTCTTTTTTTCACTCTAGGTATAAAGCCTTCAACTAATTTATACTTTTCTCGATTTTTAATATAAAGGTATCCAAAAACGGAAAAAGTAATCGCTCCAATAAAATTAACAAGCAAATCTTCCATCGTATCATTAAGACCAATATCTAAATAGCCATCGATCTGAATTTGTTTTTCTTCACCATTTTCAACATAAGTAATTGTTGTATGATCAATATTTGGCACAAGAATAGGATTATTATCTTGCAAAGGATCTAAATAAACTGAAGACATTGTCGTTACAATTTTATCCTTTTGCATATCAAAAAGTAATATTTTATCTACTCCATACTCAAAAAATTCCCAAGCAACACCTATTGTCATCGAAAAGCAAAAAGAAACTAAAGCAACATAAAAAGGTGTTAATTTTAAATGTGTTTTCTTATGTTCATTTAAAATATCGACTAAAGAAAAACCAATTGCTCCGCATAAAAAGCCATTTAATGTATGTAAAATCATATCCCAATAAGGAATGATACCATAGAAATTTTGAATTTCACCTAAAATCTCCGCGGCAAAAATAAAAAGCAAAATAATAATTTCTAACGGTGTTGGCAAATCTATATTTAACTTTTTATCGATAAAAAATGGAATCAAAAACAAAAATAAAGTTAAAAAACAAACAAAAACAGCTTCCCAATTTTTATGGAAAATTTGAATAATCATCACAATAAATACCAATAGTCTTAAAGTTAAATATACTGTAATGGTTTTTTTATCAAATTCTTTTAAATTTTGTTTAATAAGTTTTTGCATACTTCTACTCCTCATTTTTCAAGATAATTTGTTGGATCACATCAGTTTCATCTTTTTCATTTATGGCCTTGATAATTTCCTCGTTCATATTTTCGTTATACCCCATAATCATGTTCTCACCAATAAGTAAAACGGGAACTCCACGAACACTCTGATTCAAATAACTCTCTACCTTTTCTAAAAGTTCTCTATTTTCGGTATTATTCCACACCTCTAAAGCATAAAGATCAAAAATATCTTGATACTGAGGATATATTTCTTCCAAAAAAGCTAATTCATTTTTACAATACGGACATGTACTTCCATAAAAAAGATAAACATTTTTCTTATTTTCTTTAAAAGTAATATCTTTTACCACCGCATTTTGATTAAAAATATGAACTTCTTTAGTCTCTTCATTGTTTATATGTGGTAAAGAAGAAAGAAAATAAGGCATAAGTACAGCTAATAAAATGATCCCTACAAAAGAATACAATTTACGTTTTCTCATAATGTTACTCCTTCCAACTCCAAAAGTTTTCTTTTTTTATCAACCCCACCATTATAACCAGTTAAAGACTTGTTAGTTCCAACAACACGGTGACATGGTATCAAAATAGAAATCGGATTTTTACCAATTGCATGACCAACTGCTCGGCAAGACATTTTTTCTTTTTCAAGTTTTTGAGAAACGGTTAATGCAATATCTTTATAACTTCTAGTTTCCCCATAAGGAATTTCTAATAAAGTTTGCCAAACGGTTTTTTGAAAAAAAGTTCCCTCAAATTTTAAAGGAACAGTTATCCGTGGAACCTTTCCTCTAAAATACTCATCAAGCCATTCTCGAGTCAACTGAAAAATTTCCAAATCTTCTTTGACATTTTTACATTCACTTTGAAAACCATCTTGTCCTTCAATTGCTAAACAAGTTAAAAAGTTGCCATCACTTTCTAAATAAATCGGACCAAGTGGCGAAGAATACTCCCAACTATATTTCATAAAACTCCCTTACAAAAGGACATAATCATGCCCTTCATTCTCTAGACATTTTACCAAATCAGCATAGGAAATCGCAAGTGTTTTAGTATTTGTATCAGGATGGACTAACAAAATTTGATCTTCTAATTCTTTATCGATTAACAAAAGAACTTGTTTTTTAACATCATGAATGATTCCCAAAGGAGTAACACTTCCTACCTCTAAATGAAGAATTTCCCTCAAATCATCAGCAGAAGCAAAAGATAAAGAAGAAACATGAAGAAATTTTCGTAAATACTTTAGATCAGCTCTTTTATTTTCTTCTAAAACAACTAAAAAATATTTTCCCTTATGATCTGTCAAAAACAGATTTTTACACCCTACACCTTTTAAAGGAATAGATAACTTTTTCATCTCATCAACAGTCATAACTTTTGGATGCGTAACCTCCTGATAAGAAATTTGATATTTATCTAAAACTTCATAAATATTCATTTTAAAATTTAAAACAAGTTTTTTCATGTGAATTAATCACTCCAATCGCTTGTAAATAAGAATAAATAATAGTACTGCCAACAAATTTCATTCCTCTTCTTTTTAAATCAGCGGATATCTCATCAGATAAAGAAGACGTTGTTTTCCCTGTCTCATAAATAACTTTTCCATTCGTAAAATGCCAAATATATTTAGCAAAAGAACCATATTCATTTGCAATTTCCTTAAAAATTTTACTATTAGTAATCGTAGCTTCAATTTTTAATCGATTACGAATAATTCCCGGATTTTTTAAAAGACTTTGAACCTTTTCTTCATCATAATAAATAATTTTATCAATTTGAAAAAAATCAAAAGCTTTTCTAAAATTTTCCCGTTTATTTAAAATACATTCCCAAGAAAGTCCAGCTTGAAAAGATTCTAAAATCAAAAGTTCATAAAGTTTTGGATCATCGTAAACGGGACATCCCCATTCTTCATCATGATATTTTACATATAAAGGATTTTTCTCATTCACCCAAGAACAACGCCTACAAATATCTTGTTTATCAGTAATAATTTTAGAAACTTGCACATCCCATGAATCAACACCAATTTCTTCTAAACTAATTTGTTCATCAAAAGCAAGCGCGATGGAAAAAGCTTTTACCTCTTTTAAAAAGCGATCATAATAGCCCCCACCAAAGCCAATACGATGACATTTTTTATCAAAACAAATACCTGGAACGATTATCAAATTAATATCTTTAGGATCAACCAATTGATCTTTATTAGCAACGGGTTCTTTAACATGAAAAGAACTTTCTTCTAAATCAGATAAAGAATCAATTTGATAAAATTCTAAATGTTCTTGATGCACCCGTGGTAAAACAACACATTTTTTAAGTAAAAAAGCTTCTTTAAAAATCTCTTTTGTTGAAACCTCAGATTCTAAATTAAAATATAAAGCAATCGTCTGAGCTTCAACAAAATGTGGATCTTTAAAAAGTTTCAAAGCAATTTTTCTCGCTTTTTCTTCTTTATTTTGAACATTTTTCCGAATCGCTTTATAAGTGTCTCGTAACTGTGCTTTAGAAAATTTCATCAACACTATCCAATCTTTTCTCCATTAGAAACTGGCATATCACAAGAGAGTAAAACAACACCACTTTCACTATACACTCCTAAAACTAAAACTTCAGAAAAAAAGTGGCCAATTTGTTTTTCTGGAAAATTTACAACCGCGATTATCTGTTTACCAATAAGTGAAGATAAGGAATAATTTTCTGTAATTTGTGCAGAAGATTTTTTTATTCCCAAAGATCCAAAATTAATCCATAACTGATAAGCTGGTTTTCTAGCGCCTTCAAAAACCTTAGCATCAACAATTGTTCCAACTCGAATATCTAAATTCATAAAATCCTGTACAGAAGCCATAAACACCATTCCTAACTTTTCATTATTATAATAAAAGTTTATAAACTAAGCAATCCCTATTAAAAAGAAAAAAGATGGGAAATTTCTTGAATCACTTACTATATTCTTTGTAGTTCTTTTAAAATAAATTCTTCATCTTTTTCAATAGCTTTAATTGCATTTTCAAAAAGTTCGGTTAATTCACACTCTAACATTTCAACGCCATTTTTGATAATATCTCTAGAACAACCTCTTGCAAAAGTTTTATCTTTAAACTTTTTCTTTAATGTAGATGTTTCCATTCCTTGAGCATTATGACTTGGTCTCATCGAAATTAAAGAAGCAATAATTCCTGTTAACTCATCACAAGCATACAAAACTTTTTCCATATAATGTTCAGGTTTCACATCAGTACAAATGTTATAACCATGACTACATACAGCATGAATAAGTTCTTCACTCGCCCCATTTTCTTCTAAAATTTCTCTTACTTTTATACAATGCTCATCTGGATACATTTCGTAATCTAGATCGTGAAGTAAACCTGCAATCCCCCAAAATTCTTCATCATAACCATGTAACGAAGCATAATATCTCATAATACTTTCTACCATCAAAGCATGTTTAATATGATACTCCTCTTTATTATATTTTTTTAATAACTTAAATGCTTCTTCTCTATTCATTTTTTTCTTTCTCCTCACTTTCTAAAATTTTCTTTCCGTAAGGACAATCTGATACAATCTGATATCCATTTTCTCTAGCATGAGATAGTACACATAGAACAAGCGATCTAGCTAACTTCTTTCCTCGGTATTCTAAATCAACTTCTGTATGAATAATATTCCAAGTGTTACCTACTTCTTCATATTCACAACACCCAACTACCTTATTATCAACATAAGCTAGTGCTTGTCTTTTTTCCGGATCAAAAACAATATTCATATATATCCCATCCCTGAACCTTATTATATCATTTTTTTCTTTCTTTTATAATATCTTCTTTTTCAATATGACCAAGTAACAAAGAAGAATTTACATCATGCATTTTTAAGGAACTCTTCACTTTCTCTTCATCATAATTAGCATAACAATATTTACAAAAATGTGGACATGAATTATAAGCACCTATATCAACCGTTTCTACACAATGGCATTTTCCCCCTTTTCTAGAAGTCCAATTTTTATACTTTTTCTTAGTGATCGCAAAGGCAAGTTCATGAGACAAACAGTCTTCCAAAATAAAACCATAAGAAACCAAATTTTGTTCTTCAAAACAAGTTTGAACCGTCATATGATGTTCTTTGGCAATTTTGCTAAAGCTTATTCCAATTTCTTTATAATCATCATCAGTAAAAGGTCTAAATCTCAAAATTGCTTGATTTTTACGAACATTCTTATACTCATCTAAAAAAGAGACAATGATTTTTTCAACATAACCATCTAAAAGTTCACATAATCTTTTAAAAGCTTTTTTATGATATTCTATGGTATAGATATCACTTAAAAAAATCGGATCATATCGAACCCAAAGATTTTGAATGCCTATGATCTTTGAAAGCTTTTTAGTTGCATCAATAATTTTTCTTTTATCCAAAACATTAGGTTCAATTTCCTTTTTATAAGGAGTTATAGTTACATGAAATAAAATAGTTTTTTGAATTACCTTTAAAGAATCTAAAATAGGAATAGGATTTTTGGTACAAAACAAAATCGCATCAACATCTTTAAAAGAAATACGACTTACCAATTTGGGATTAAAAGGATTTCGAACATCAACAAACCCCTCTTTATAACGTTGTAAAAACCATTTAGAATAAAAAGCAACAATATCTGTTCTACCACTAACATTTAAAATCATCTCATTTAACCCTCTTCAAAAATAGTATACAACAAAAAAACTAGAAAAATCATCTAGTTCTTTCCAGAATGAATACGATTCATTTTTTCTAACCAATGAACAGTATCGGCAATTGTTTCTTTAAAATCTCTAGTCGTATAACCTAATTCTTTTTTAGCTTTTTCATTTGAAAAATTAGCATTTGATTGTAAAGTGTATAAAGAATATTTCGTATAAAGTGGAGGCTGTTTTAATAAAGCATAGTATTTCTCGGCTAAAGGAGCCACAGCTTTGGCAAAACCTAAAGGCAAAAATGTTTTAATTTTCTTCTTTCCCTGAATTTCACAAATCGTATCTAATAACTCACGAACAGTAACATATCGATTAGAAAGAATATAACACTCACCTTGTAAGCCATGAGTACATGCAAGAAGAATACCATGAGCCACATCTCGAACATCGACAAAATCATAACCACCCGTAACACCAGCTTTTAGCTTATTATTAGCTACATCAATAATTAACTGAGTTAAATGACTGCTTCCAAAATCATAAGGTCCAATAATTCCTGATGGATGGACAATACAAGCATTCAAATTTTTTTCTTTTACCATTTGTAAAACATAACGGGCTGTTTCAGCTTTTGTTTTAGCATATTCCCCTACGACAGAGTTTGGATCAAAATCTTTCGTTTCAACAATAACTTCATTATTTTTCTTTTCAGTAATCGCATGCACACTACTGACATAAACAAGTTTAGCATTTTTCTTTAATACTTCTTCAATAACATTTTTAGTTCCACCAACATTTACCTCATAAACATATGGATTATATTTAGATTTAATATACACAATTGCCGCGCAATGAATAACAAAAAGACTTGAGTCCGAAGAAACATCAAATATTTCCTTTAATGTTTCTTTTTTAGTTACATCACCATAATATATTTTGCAATCTGAACAATCATCTAAAGAATGAATTTTATCATTAGGCAACACCAAGGCCCGAACCTCATTTTCTTTATCTTTTAAAAGTTCTCTTACAATCGTATTGCCTAAAAAGCCATTCGCGCCTGTAACAATAAAAACTTTCTTCATACACATCACCATAAATTATAGAGTTTTTTTCTTAAATACTAAAATGGCTTTAGCACTTCCCGTAACGGACATCGTGATTAATTCATAGCCATCTAAAAACATTTCATTAGCTTTTTCTTCTATCTTTTTAGCCATTAAAGACGCTTTGGGTAAATACTCAATAACAACCGTTTTATACATTTTTTCCTTTTCCTTTCTTCAAACGTATTTTAGATACGACTAATGGGGATATAAGTGTCGTCATTACAACTAAAATCCATAAATTACCATTTAAAAAATTATAAGAATTTAGCAAATCTTTAAAGCCACCACCTTCACTCATATACATAAATAAATCAAACAAATTGGTTAAAACAAACCAAATTACACCAAAAATAATATAATCTTTCGCTTCACAATTTTTAATTTTAGGTATTAATAAATAAGCAACAAGAAATATACATATACTTAAAATAAGACCACTTAACGGTAAAGCAATGTTTCCTAATTTAACCAAAACATTTTCTCGCAAACCACCGTTGATAATTGCCAACGGAATAATTAAAAACCATATGCCTATTGCTTGAATATATTTTTTCAAAAGAATCAACTCCGTTTTCAAAATTTTTACTCATATAATCTAATAACTTGAAATTTTTTTCATATAACCTCCAACACTATCTATCTAAAGTTATTATAACATCAATTTTCAAAATAAAAAAGATGAGAATATCTTCAAAGACATTCTCAAAAACTTACTTACAATAATCGATTAATTCTTCAATTGTCGGGCTACCATTTTTCTCAATTTTCCAATATTCATTATCTTCATCAGCATAGCATCGATACACATCATAAAATAACGTATTGTAATAAATAACATCTCCCGTAGTAGTGGTAGTTAACCGAAACCTTGGTGCTTCATTGTTATTTTTAACATTTATATAATCAGCAAATAATAAAATGGATAAAGTAACAACTACCGTGACAACTAAAATAATTGACTGTTTTAACAATCCTAAATGCTTAAAATTCAAACCAATTCCAATAAGAAAAAGCATTACTCCTATCGCTGAATAAATAGATCCCCAACTACTTTCAGAAGGAAAAATAGTAATAGCTGTAATAACAATAAATAACCCAAATATAATGAATAATAAATAAACAAATTTTAAATACTTACCAATTTTTTTATTAGAATAATTTATAGTTTCTAATATATTTTCTTCTAATTTTTCTTGATAATTTTCTTTACTTAATTTTTCTCCACTTAATAATTCATTAATAGAAATATCTAATTCAACACACAATGGTTTAAACAATGATAAATCTGGCATATTTCTTCCATTTTCCCAATTGCCAACCGTCCGATCTGATACTCCTAACTTACAAGCCAATTCTTGTTGAGTCATATTTTTCTTTTTTCTACATTCTACGATAAATTTTCCAATTTTATCTTGATTCATAAATCTTCTCCTTTCACATTATCATTTTATAATGTAAAAGCCCTTTTTCACAGGAAACATTTCAAGGATTAAATAAATATTTTTATTTAGATAATGACAAATTATAACTATTATCAATTAAAAAACAAATTTTTTCTATTGGAACACTGCCATCAAGTCGTATCGTTATCCAACTTTTTTTATTCATATGATATCCTTCAAAAAAATGACAATGATCAACAATATCCGAAACCCTTCCCTTTTGATAACGCAAATCAAGAATGTCAACTATCTTATCAGAATCTAATCCTAATTTTCTTTCTGAAATTTGTAGTACAACACCATACCATTTTAAATTTTCAGAATTTCTCCAAATAGCATTGTTAGGAGTTTTTGGCCATAAATACTCTAACTCATCGTGATACTTATCTTTTATATATTGAATAATCTCTTTTGTTTGTTTATTTTTAAATACATTAGAAGAAGTACAATGTAAAATTACATCGGCAAGCACATTTTCATATTCCTCTTTTACTTTTCCAACAAAACTTCCCGAGGCCTCATTTATATCTACTAAAACATATGGAAATCCAGTTTCTAAATCAATCACCTGAGAATTTTGATTTTTTTCAGAAATACAAATAACAACTTTAAAAGTATTATTCAAAATCTTTTTTTCCAAAATATATTGATCTTCCTTTAAAACAAAACCATATTTTAAAAGAAGATCATATTCGATATTTCGGTGTTCAAATTCTTTGCTAAGATTTCTCATAAAAATCGCCACTTTCAAATATTTTATCAATCAATTTAAAACTACAAACTATTATCGTTTTTAAACAATCGAAAAAATAATTAATAAAATTCCAACTATTATAAAAATTCCACCCCATACTCTAAGAACAATTTTCATTTTAGGATTTTTTAATAATTTATCTGGAATTCTAGGGCTTTTAAGTCTCATAAAAAATTGAGGAACTAAAATCATAAAAATTGCAACTATTGTAATTAAAATTCCTGTAATTAACATA
>CALVMI010000069.1 GCA_944345045.1 uncultured Bacilli bacterium
TTACCTTTTTACTTTTTACATAATCTTTAGATTTCTTTATACTTCTTAAACTTAACTGATGTAAATAGGCTAAATTCTTTTTTTCAATTTCTTTCGTATACCTTCTATTTACTTCAATGTTGTAGTATGTATCTTCTGTTTCATAAATTAGATCTACTTCACTATTTACCACATTCTTATTTATTCCGATATTGGGATGAATAAGCTTAAGATTTTCAACTTCTTTTTGAGTTATTTCTTCTAATATTTCCTTTACATATCTTTTTAGAATTTCTGTATTACTAGATAATAATTTTTTTATAACCACATCATACAAAAGTTTATTTTGGTTATTCATGCATTTTCTCCCTTCATGGGGAGCTATTCTATCTTTTTCTTTTTTCTTTGCAACTTTTCGACAATACTTGTCATATTTTTTCTAAAGAAAAGACAAAAGCCACTAACTAAACTAGTGGTTTTTATCATAAAGATTTAAGACGTTAATCTTTTAAAGTATTTAAATATTCAATAGCCATCACTGACGCGATTGTTCCATCATTAGTAGCAGTTGTAAGTTGTCTTACTTGTTTTTCGCGGACATCACCAGCCGCATAAAAACCTGCCACTGATGTTTCAAGCTGTAAATTGGTTTTAATATATCCATTATCATTTAAGGGAACAAAATCTTCTAAAATAGTTGTATTAGGAACTTGGCCAATCGCGACAAATATCCCATCAACATCAAGAGTTTGCTCTTTTCCTTTGACATTTAAAACAATTTGCTTAACCTGACTATCACCAATTACTTCTTTAACAGTTGCATTCATAATACAAGAAACATTTTCTTTTTCTTTTAAAATAGCTACTTTAACAGGTTCACCTCTAAATGTATCACGACGATGAATCACATAAACTTTTTGAGCAACATTAGATAAATATAAGGCATCATCAACGGCCGTATTACCGCCACCGACAACGCAAACCGTTTTACCTTTAAAGAAAGCTCCATCACAAGTAGCACAATAACTAATCCCAGAGCCTACAAGTTTTTCTTCATTTAAAACGCCTAACTTTCTTGGACTAGCACCAGTTGCATAAATAACAACTTTGCTTTGATACTGTTTATCACCAACAAAAACTTGAAAAAGATCTTCGTTTTTTGTAATTTTAGAAACTTCACCATACATAGTTTCTACACCAAGTTCTTTTGATTGTTCATACATTTTTGTGCCTAATTCTAATCCTGAAATTTCTTTAAAGCCAGGATAATTTTCTACTTTAGGAGATGTCGTAATTTGGCCACCAAAAACCCCTTTTTCAATTAATAATACACTTTTTAAGGCTCTTCGTAAATAAATAGCCGAAGAAAGCCCCGCAGGGCCTCCTCCAATTACGATGCAATCATAAATCATGCTTTAACTCCAATCTCATTTGCATATTTGGTAATATTAGAAGCATTAGCGATTTTCTCACCATCTTTAGTTATTAACGTTGGTGCTTGAGTAACTTGCATTTCTTCTGTAAGTGAAACATTTTCCTCAGCATCAACGACATCATATTTAATTCCTGCTTCATCTAAAACACGCTTAGCAATTTGACAATTTGGACAAGTTTTTGTTACAAAAAGCATTGCTTTTGTACTTGCCTTTTTTACTTCTTTTTTCTTTTCCTTTTTTTTAGGCTCTTTATTCTCACAACAAGAATCATCATCAACTTTATATGTTACACGATCTTTAAATTCTTGACTCTTACCATCATTCCAATTTTTAACTGGACGATAGTAACCAGTAATTCGACTGTATACCTCAGCATTCTCACCACAAATCGGACATTTATATTGTTCACCAGCTAAATAGCCGTGAGTTTTACAAATAGAATATGTTGGTGAAATCGTGTAATATGGCAAACGATAATTCTCTGCAATTTTTCGAACTAAAGCCGCAGCACTTTCCCAACTTGGCATTTTCTCACCTAAGAATACATGGAATACAGTACCAGATGTATAAAGAGTTTGTAAATCATCTTGAATTTCTAAAGCTTTAAATACATCATCTGTAAATCCGACAGGCAAATGAGAACTATTTGTATAATATGGTGTTCCATGATCATTCGCCGTGATAATATCAGGGAATTTTTCTTTATCATGTTTAGCAAAACGATAAGAAGTAGACTCAGCTGGTGTTGCCTCTAAATTATATAAATCCCCATATTTTTCTTGATAATCGCTTAATCTTTCACGCATATGATTTAAGACATTTTTAGAAAATTCTTGTGTTTCTTCATGAGTCATATCTTTTTGTAACCAACTAGCATTTAAACCTGCTTCATTCATTCCTACTAAACCAATAGTTGAAAAATGATTATCAAAAGAACCTAAATAACGTTTTGTATAAGGGTATAACCCAGCATCTAACAATTTAGAAATAACAGTTCTTTTTGTTTTCAAACTACGGGCTGCAATGTCCATTAAATGATCAAGTCTTTCATAAAAATCTTTTTCATCTTTAGCTAAATAAGCAATTTTAGGCATATTAATCGTCACAACGCCGACACTACCGGTAGATTCACCACTTCCGAAGTAGCCACCGGATTTTTTACGTAATTCTCTTAAATCCAAACGCAAACGACAGCACATACTTCTAACATCACTAGGTTCCATATCGCTATTGATATAATTAGAAAAATAAGGTGTTCCATACTTAGCCGTCATTTCAAAGAGTAAACGATTGTTTTCCGTATCACTCCAATCAAAATCTTTTGTAATAGAGTAAGTTGGAATTGGATATTGGAATCCTCTACCATTAGCGTCTCCTTCAATCATAATTTCAAGGAAAGCTTTATTAACCATATCCATTTCTTTTTTACAATCTTTATATTTAAAATTCACTTCTTTGCCACCAACAATAGCTGGTAACTCTGCTAAATCATTTGGTACAGTCCAATCTAAAGTAATATTTGTAAATGGTGCCTGTGTTCCCCAACGACTTGGTGTATTAACTCCATACACAAAAGATTGAATACATTGTTTTACTTCATAATAAGATAAATTATCGATTTTAACAAAAGGTGCTAGATAAGTATCAAAACTAGAAAATGCTTGTGCACCAGCCCATTCATTTTGCATGATACCTAAAAAGTTAACCATTTGATTACATAATGTAGACAAATGTTTAGCCGGACTTGAAGTAATTTTACCTTCGATTCCGCCTAGTCCTTCTTGAATAAGTTGTTTTAAACTCCATCCAGCACAGTAACCAGTAAGCATTGATAAATCATGAATGTGAATATCAGCTTGTCTGTGAGCCTCAGCGATCTCATCATCATATACCTCACTTAACCAGTAATTAGCTGTTACTGCACCTGCTTCACTTAAAATAAGGCCACCAACAGAATACGTAACTGTTGAATTTTCTTTAACTCGCCAGTCTTCTACTTTAACATAACTATCAACGATTTTTTTGTAATCAATCATTGTATTTTTAACATTACGAAGTCTCTCTCTTTCTTTACGATATAAAATATAAGACTTCGCCACATCAGCATAACCAGCGTCAGACAAGATTTTTTCTACACTATCTTGAATATCTTCAACGCCAATCACGCCATCTTTTATTTTGTCTTCAAAATCAGCTGTGACTTTTAAAGCAAGCATATCTAAAATGCTATCACAAGTCTCACGTTTTACTGACTCGAATGCTTTCTCCATTGCTTCACTGATTTTTTTAATATCGAAACGAACGATTTTACCGTCTCTTTTCTTTACTCGATACATAATTTTTTCCTCCTACCTTCTACCACTGCTATTATAACAAAGTTTATTTTTTGTTTAGTGTGATTTTTGCAACAGATAAAAAAAGAATTTTAAAGGCACTAAAAAAAGCCTATATTTAAGGCTTTTTTAAGAATTCAAATTGATGTAAACTCAGCATGTAAAATTAAAGTCCACGCAAGTAAACATGTTCATTTTCTTTTAAAGCATTTTCTTTTAGTTTTTGCATTTCTTCTTCTGAATAAGCATGTAAACCATCTTGAATTACATCTTCTGAATCACGAAATTGTTGCAAATAAAGTTTAGAAGGATTAACCCACTGAGCAATTTTTACAATATCACTTGGTTCATGAAATTCTAAAACCACAGTTGTTCGAAATTCATGAGGAATACCAGAATTTTGTAATAAATAAATACTTTCTTCAATTTTATCTAAATCAGCATGAATACCAGATGTAAGATCATACTTTTCTTTTTGATTTTTTATATCCATGGCCACATAATCCAAAAGATGATTTTGAAGCAAAGAAGAAAGCATTTCTGGAAAACAACCATTTGTATCTAATTTAACCAAAAAACCCATTTCTTTTATTTTTTGAATGAACTCTTTTAAATCTTTTTGAAGACATGGCTCGCCACCAGAAATACATACGGCATCTAACTTTCCAATACGAGATTTTAAAAAGGAAAAAAACTCCTCTTCCTCTAATCTTTCTTCATCAATATGGATAACTAAAGAAGCATTTTGACAGAAAGGACAACGCATATTACAACCACCTGTAAAAATCGTACAAGCAACTTGACCAGGATAATCTAAAAGGGTAACTTTTTGAAGACCTTTAATCAGCATCTTTAATCTTTAACCTCCTCATCATATTCTTATGAATATTTTGATCTTGCTCATTGATTTTTTCATTTAAAAAAGCAATGTTTTCATATAACGAAAGAACATCTTGATTTTCTTGATAAATTTTTCTTATCAAAAAATAATGTTCAATACTAGGATAGGCAGGTGCTACAAGAACATGCTTTTTATGTAATTTAGAAAACAGATTTACAGACACAAAATTACCACAGTCTAAACAAATTCCAGTAAGATAGCAATTTCCTACATTAGATAAAGGATAGATAACAAAATGTGAACACGGATCTTGTTGATGTTCTAAAACTTCTTCATTCATATAACTTCTCTTCTTTCTATATAAGATTATATATGAAAAAGAAAAAAACTACTAGATTTTTCTAATAGTTTATTTCAAATTGGCTAACAATTCGTCTTTTTTCATAGTTGAATAACCTTTAATACCTTGTTCTTTAGCAACATTTTTAAGTTCAGCTAAGGTCATCTTACTATAATCTTTTACATTTTCTTCTTTTTTAGAAGCTTTTACTACTTCTTTTTCTTCTTTAACTTCTTTCTTTTGACCATTTTTTAAAGCATCTTTAGAAATAGTTACTAAATCTTTAAATGCTTCTTTATTATCAATTGCAAGTTCAGCAAGCATCTTACGATTAATAGTAACGCCTGCAATATTTAACCCATTAATGAATTTAGAATAACTAATTTCATTTTCACGACATGCTGCATTAATACGAGTAATCCATAATTTACGGAAATCACGTTTTTTAGCGCGTCTATCTCTATAAGCATAAGCTCCACTATGGAAAACTTGTTCTTGAGCCGTTTTATATAATCTATGTTTACTTCCAAAATATCCTTTAGCTTGTTTTAAAACTTTTCTTCTTCTTGTTTTGGAAACAGTTCCACCTTTAACTCTTGCCATATTTTCACCACCTTATTAGATAACAGATTTAATTCTGCTAGCTTCTCCTTTACTTAATGTTCCTTTATTACGTCTTTGACGAATTTGTTTTGCACTATCCTTATTTGTCTTATGGTTACCGCCACTTAATTTATAAGATAGAGTACCATTTTTCTTCTTTTTGAAAACTTTACTACTAGATTTATGAGTTTTCATTTTTGGTCCTTTTGCCATACAACTTTCCTTCTTTCTTTTATTTTTTAGGTGCTAAAATAATAAACATGTTTCTGCCATCCTGTTTAACAGGAGTTTCAATCACGCTTACTTCACTTAATTTATCCGCAAATTTTTCTAGAACTTCACGACCTAATTCCGGATGAGCAAGCTGTCTACCTTTAAAGCGAATAAAGCCACGAACTTTATGTCCTTTTTCTAAATATTCTTTAGCATTTCGAATACGTGTTTCAAAATCATGAATATCAATTACTGGTGAAAGACGATACTCTTTTAAATCTTTGTTCGTTTCTCTTTGCTTCTTAGTAGCTTCTTTTTGTTTCTTTTTCTTTTCATAACGGAACTTATTATAATCCATTATTTTTCCTACAGCTGGTGTTGAATTTCCACTCATTAAAACTAAATCTAAACCAGCAAAATTAGCGATCGTTTTCGCGTCTTCCAAACTCTTAATTCCCATCTGTTCTCCATTAGGTCCGATTACCATTAATTCACTCACGCGAATTTCATCATTAATTGGTAATTCATCCGTTTTCTTTGCTATATAAATGCACCTCCATACAATGAAAAAGGTAGATACCCAGTATCCACCTATCACTTTTATAAGAATTTTTTCTTTTTAAAGCATTTTACCTAGCACTTAAGCACTCAGGTGAACGGTGGATCCGTTTCTTTCTTTTTCTATAACGATTACAATATTACACGAATTAATACCGTTTGTCAATAACTTTTTTACATATTTTCGAATGTGTTAATTAAAACAATTTATTGTAAATATACTGTCTAAAATTTTACTTTTAGTAGGCCAATATTATATAATTGTTTTAGAACTATCTGATTGTTAGGTGTTTTATTCCTCAGTCCATTAAATTAATTTACTGGAAGTGAGGTGATGTCCTATGAAAGGAATAACTAATGGATTATTTAATAATCTTGATCGTACTTCTAATAGTACTTTCACAAATCTATTCCAAAAAGGATTAAAAACAAATGAAAACACCTACTCTTCATTGAATAGGTGTTTTCTCAACCCATTTTAGGACAGAGAAACATCTGACTCTTGAAAACCAGATGGTTCTTTTCATGTCCTATAATATATTATGAATTCTCTTCAAAAATATATTCTTAGAAAGAACCTCGTCTTTCTGTAACTATTATAGCACACTTTTTTTCTTTTTCAACAGTTTATAATAAAATAGGCTTTAAACAATTTATTGTAAATATACTGTCTAGAATTTTGCTTTCAGTAGGACAATATTATATAATCGCTTTAGAACTATCTGGTTGTTAGGTGTTTTATTCCTCAGTCCATTAAATTAAATTACTGGAAATGAGGTGATGTCCTATGAAAGGAATAACTAATGGATTATTTAATAATCTTGATCGTACTTCTAATAGTACTTTCACAAATTTATTCCAAAAAGGATTAAAAGCAAATGAAAACACCTACTCTTCATTGAATAGGTGTTTTCTCAATTCAAACCATGGACTGAGAAACATCTGACTCTTGAAAACCAGATAGTTCTTTTTATGTCCTATAATATATTATGAATTCTCTTCAAAAATATATTCTTAGAAAGGAATTTTCTCTTTCTGTAACTATTATAGCACACTTTTTTTCTTTTTCAACAGTTTATAATAAAACAGGCTTTAAACAATTTATTGTAAATATACTGTCTAGAGCTTCACTTTCAGTAGGCTAATATTATATAATCACTTTAGAACTATCTGGTTGTTAGGTGTTTTATTCCTCAGTCTATTAAAATAATTTACTGGAAGTGAGGTGATGTCCTATGAAAGGAATAACTAATGGATTATTTAATAATCTTGATTGTACTTTTAATAGTACTTTCGCAAATCTATTCCAAAAAGGATTAAAAATATACAAAAACACCTACTCATCATTGAATAGGTGTTTTGTCCCAAAAAAACAATTGGACTGAGAAACATCTGACTATGGAAAACCAGATGGTTCTTTTTATGTCCTATAATATATTATGAATTGTCTTCACAAATATATTCTTAGAAAGGAATTTTCTCTTTCTGTAAATATTATAACATACTTTTTTTCTTTTTCAACTACTCAACTTCTTTTTTCCATACGCCATGCAAATTACAATAAGCATAGACAATAGCCTTTTCATAAGGCAAAAACACTTCTGGTATATCGCCTGGTTTAAAGAAGTATTTACGTTCTTCTTTTTCCGTCACAACCATAATCCATTTAATATAATGATTCTCTTCCATTACATGATTAACTTGAATAATCATTGTTTCATCTTCAATATGAATATCTGGTACATGACGTTCAAAGCTTGCATCTACAGAATTAGGTACCATTTCTTCCATAGGTTCACCGCAACAAATAAAAGTACTGTTATTATCATTTTCTAATACTTCAACAACCGCACCACATTTTGCACACTTTCTAAATTTAACTTCTTTCATTTTGCATCTTCCTCCTTAAATTTCTTACATGCTAAATCTAAATCTTCTAATAAATGATCTATATCTTCTTTTTCGTTTGTTCTTACACCACTTGCAAATTTATGACCACCGCCATGATATTTAGAAGCAATTTCATTAATCACTGGTCCTTTACTTCGAATATTTACTTTATAAACATTATTTTTCTTATCATAAGTAACAAAACACCAAACATAAACATCTTTTATATAATTAAAATCATTAATCATATTTGATGCAGTAGCTGAATCAACATGATATTCTAAAATCGTATCTGCGCTAATGTTAACATAAGCAAAACCATTTTCTGTAACAGTTAAATTACTTGCTAAATATCCTCGGAAGCGAATTTCTTCAATAGGTCTTTCATATAACTTTTCATACAAACTTGTAAATGGAATTTTACTTCTTTTTAAAAGCTCTGTCGTAATTTCAAAAGTTTTAACTGTCGTATAAGAAAGTAAAAAACGATCACTATCAGAAACAATTCCTAAAAACAAATTACTTGCCACCTTTAAAGATAAAGGCCATTTGGCTTTTAAAAGCATTTCGCTAATCATTTGACAAGTACTACAAGAAGTTTCATCGATCCATTCAATTCCTCCAAAATCTTCCTCGAAAGGATGATGATCAATTTTAATTACTTCTTTAAATTTCAATCCTTCGATTCCATCAACCCGGTAAAAGTTAGGAACATCAGTTGTAATCAGTAAAGCACTAGAAAGAGTCGTGACATCTATATGATCTAAATTTCCGTATTTGCGAAACTTGGATACACCAGCACCAACTGCATATACTTTTTTATTAGGATACTTTTGAAGTATTGCATCTCGTAAAGCAATTTGACTACAAATGGCATCAGGATCTGGTCCTACATGTCTTGCTATAACAATTGTGTCATATTGTTTAATCTTTCGTACTATTTTTTTAATGATGTCACCTGTCATGTATATACCTCTTTCTATTTTTCGGTTAATTCATATGTATCACGAGCAATCATTACTTCTTCATTAGTTGGAATTACATACATTGGAATAGTTGAATCCGGCAAAGTAATACAGCCTTCACTAATATCTTTATAACCCGCGATTTTTTCATTCATTTCTTCATCTAATTTTACCCCTAAAAATTTCAAACGATCAGCAATCATTTTTCTTTCAAAATCGCCATTTTCACCTACACCAGCCGTGAAAATAATTGCATCACAGCCTTCTAATTCAAAATAGTATTTAGCAATATAGTCGACAATTCGATTAATAAACATTTTTAGTGCTAAAACACTTCTTTCATCGCCTGCTTTAATTTGGTTATCGATATCACGCATATCGCTATAGCCACCAGAAAGAGCATATATGCCACTTTGTTTATTTAAAATTGTATCCATTTCACTAGAAGAGACACCCAACTTATCCATCATATAGGTAATAGCTGTCACATCAGTATCGCCACAACGAGTACCCATAATAAGACCAGCGTTAGGTGTAAATCCCATAGATGTATCAAGAGATTTTCCATCTTTAACAGCTGTAATACTAGCTCCTGAACCAATATGACAAATAATAAGTTTTGCATCTTTTTTGTGAAGCTTCTTTGTTACATAATCAGCTATATATTTATGACTTGTACCATGAGCTCCATAACGTCTTACTTGATATTTTTCATACCATTCCATTGGAACAGCATATAAATAATTTTCTTTTGGCATTGTTTGATGATAAGCCGTATCAAAAACAACAACCTCAGTGGCAGCAGGAACTACCTCTTTAGCAGCTTTAATTCCTAAAACCGCTGCCGGATTATGAAGTGGAGCCAAACTAGATAAAGAAGCTATATCTTCAACAACTTCATCAGTTGCAAGAACACTTTTATCATAATGATCAGCACCTTGCACGACACGATGTCCAATACCTTTAATTTCATCTAAAGATTGAACAACTTTCAAATCAATTAATTCTTGCATCAAAATTTTAAATGCCTCTGTATGATTTGGCAAATCTACTTCCTTTTTAATTTTTTCTCCATTCATTTTAATCGTATAAAAACTATCTTGAATTCCAATTCTTTCAAAATTTCCACTTGCTAAAACTTTTTCCTCTGGCATTTCAAAAGCTGTAAACTTTAAAGAAGAACTTCCAGCATTTACCGATAATATTTTCATAATTTCTTCAACTCCTGCTACTATTATACAAAATATTTGAACTTTTTACCATGAATTTTCTATTTTTTATTTTGGGTGTTCTTTTCTGTAAAAATAATTAAATCATCATTATTTAGTTTACTAAGACAAAAAAAGCTAATACCTTTTACAAAGTATTAACTTTATAGTTCTTTAAAAATTTGCTTATTACTTTAAGAAAATCTACACACCAGTCTTGACAAGACCAAATCCCCCTAAAACGAGGAGTCGTTTTAGGGCAAAAAACTCATCGTTTTAAGCCCATTTAAGCATTCGCTTACGCTCATACTGTATATGGGTCAGTTGCCGTTCCAGAGCCCATCTTCAGACTTCCAGCCTTCAGATTGAGAACAGGCCGCACGCCGTGCAAGTAATTCACATCGTAGTTGAACGCATCACCAGCATCATCCACGCTACGCACGCGCGCATAAGAACCATTGAAGTAGAGAGGCGAAAGAGCCCAGTAACAGTCACCGTTATATAAATAATAACCATTGTTTGAGACTAAGCCAGAACCACCGGCTAAATAGATTTCATCGACTGTAATTAAAGACACTGGATAAATTAAAGCTCCATTCCCAACTTTTTCATCATTTACGGTAAAGCGATCATTCTTTTGTTTACATTGTAATGTTGGATTAATACTAAGTTGATTATAATCAGCCGCAGAAGGTTCAACTGATGCTGCCATAAAAAAGCAATAATCTCCACTTCCA